>MGWJ01000010.1:0-9420 GCA_001800945.1 Flavobacteria bacterium RIFCSPLOWO2_12_FULL_31_7 | reverse complement strand
ATTGATATCGAAGTATCAAAACAACTTTTCGAAACATTTATTGCTCATCCAAATTTAGGAAAAGCGTGGCTAGTTTGTCAAGATGAAAAAATTGTTGGTTATGTGATTTTAACCTTTGTTTTTAGTTTTGAGTATAAAGGAATATTAGCCTTTTTGGATGAATTATATATAAAAAAAGAATATCAAGGTAAAGGATTTGGGAAACAAGCTGTTCGTTTTGTTCAACAAGAAAGTTCACAATTAAATGTTAAAATGCTTTATTTGGAAGTAGAAGAACATAATGAAAATGCACAAAAATTGTATCTTGCCCACGATTTTGAAGTGCATAATCGCAAAATATTAAAACATAAATTATAATACACATGAGATTTTTAAAACTATTCTTACTATTATTTATCGTTCAGGTAAATGCCCAGCAAGGCGGAATGTGGATTCCTTCTTTATTAAAAGGAATGAACGAAAACGAAATGAAAGCTTTAGGTTCGAAACTTACAGCGGAACAAATTTATTCTATTAACCAGTCTTCTTTAAAAGATGCTGTTCCTCAGTTTGATGGAGGTTGTACAGCGGAAATGATTTCTTCAAAAGGATTATTGTTAACCAATCACCACTGTGGGTACGATAATATCCAAAGTCATTCTACTGTAGAGCACGATTATTTAGCGAATGGATTTTGGGCTTACAAAATGGATGAAGAGTTACCAAATCCAGGTGTTGTGGTAACTTTTATTGTGAGTATTAATGATGTAACTACTTCAATTTTAGCTGGAACAGAATCTTTGTCGGAAGCAGATAAACAAAAGAAAATTCAACAAAATATAGCTGAAATTTCTAAAACTTATAAAAAAGAAGCTTGGCAAGATATTTTAGTTCGTACTTTTTACGATGGAAATCAATATTTACTATTTGTAACCGAAAACTTTAAAGATGTACGTTTAGTAGGTGCACCACCAAGTTCAATTGGAAAATTTGGATCAGATACAGACAACTGGGTTTGGCCTCGTCATACGGGAGATTTTTCTTTATTCAGAGTATATGCAGATAAAAATAATCGTCCAGCTGAATATTCAAAAGACAATGTACCTTATACACCAAAACACTTTTTCCCAGTTTCTGCCAAGGGAATTAAGGAAAACGATTTCACAATGGTTTTAGGTTATCCAGGAAGAACTACTGAATATTTGCCTTCTTATGCGGTGGAACAAATTGTAAATGATTTAAATCCAGCTCGAATTGAAGTACGTGATGCTGCTTTGAAAGTACAAGATGGTTTCATGAGAAAAGATCAGGCGATTAAAATTCAATATGCTTCAAAATATGCTTCTATTGCCAATGCGTGGAAGAAATGGATTGGTGAGCGTAAAGGATTAATTAAATCGAACGCAGTAGGAGCAAAACAAAAGTTCGAAAAAGATTTAACAGATAAAATTGCAAAAGCTGGAAAACAAGCTGAGTATGGTAATTTGCTATCAGATTTCGCTAAAAATTATGCAGAAATTAAAGAATTTGCAATTGCTAGAGATTATTATAGCGAAGTAGTATTACGTCATACTGAAATTTTAAATTTTGGATATCGTTTGTTTCAGTTAGAGCAAGTGTATAATTCAAAAGGAGAACAAGCTTTCAATGATAGAAAAAAGAATTTAATTGAAACTTTTGAGCCTTTATATAAAGATTTTAATGCAGAAGTTGATGAAAAAGTCTTCGAAAAACTGATAGATATTTACAGTAAAAAATCACCACAACAATTTTTGCCTCAAAGTGTAAAAGGAATCAATGCTTCGCAACTAGCGGCGGATATTTTTAAATCTTCAAAATTAACTTCTTATGCAGGTTTAAAAGAATTATTAACTGGAGATACGAAAACGGTTTTAGAAAAATTAAATCAAGATAAAGGGTTTGCTTTTGTGAAAACATTAGCGGAAGCTTATAATAAAAATGTAGCGCCAAAATACGATGAAATCAATTTAAAAAATATTGCGACGCAACGTACATATATGAAGGCGATTTTAGAATTAAGTCCGAAATCAGCTCGAATTTTCCCTGATGCGAATTCAACATTACGTGTTACTTATGGAAAAGTAAAAGGTTACAAACCAAGTGATGCAGTAGTTTACACGCCGTTTACTTATTTAGATGGTGTAATGGAAAAATACGTTCCTGGTGATTATGAGTTTGATGTCCCAAAGAAATTAATCGACTTATATAACGCTAAGGATTATGGTAAATATGCCGAAAATGGTAAAATGCCAGTTGCTTTCATTGCAACGAATCATACAACGGGTGGAAATTCTGGAAGTCCAGCCTTAGATGCTAACGGAAATTTGATTGGTTTGAACTTTGATAGAGTTTGGGAAGGAACGATGAGTGATGTGTATTATTCTCCAGACATTTGTAGGAATATTATGGTTGATTCTCGCTATATTTTATTCATCATTGATAAGTTTGCTGGTGCTAAAAATTTAATCGATGAAATGAAAATCATTTATAACCAGCCAAATACACCAAAAAAAGCAAAAAAATAATTTTTGGCACGGTAGTTGTAAAAACCATTTCGGACAACAAAGAAAAAAAAATAAAAAAAAGACAGAAAAAATGTTTGTCATTTAAAAAATTTTATATCTTTGCTCCATAAATAATTAACCTTTATAATAAAATTAAGATGAAAAAAGTTGTTTTAAGCATTGCATTCGTTGCTGCAGTATTAGTATCTTGTAACAAAAAAGCTGAAGGAGAAGCTACTGCTGATTCTACTGCTACTGTAGTTGATTCTGCTGCTACTGTAGTTGATTCTGCTGCTACTGTTGTTGATTCTGCTGCTACAAAAGTAGATTCTGCTGCTGCAAAAACTGAAGAAGTTAAAGAAGAAGTTAAAAAATAATATTTGACCTTCTTTTCGAAAAGAAATCAATCCCGGCTTTGCTGGGATTTTTTTTTGCTCAAAATTTAACAGGAGTGTTGTAAGTGTTATTTGTTTTTGGTGAAATTACTTACAAGCTTGTCATGCTGAAAGCATCTCTTATTGTTTGTTTTTAATACTAGCGTGAATTAGATTGTGTGAGACTCTTTTAGTTCTGAAGCTTCGGGATACAAACGTTGTGGAAAGTTGATAGGTTGAGTTTTTCTTCGGAATAACTATTAGTTCCCAAAAACATCCTCCGCTGGCGGAAAAATATCTTGAGATTTTGAAAAATCTAAATATTCGGCTTTTGCGCCGTACTTTAAAATTTCATTAATTCCTTTTTCTAGCATTAATTGAGTGGAGTATTTTCGGCTAACGGCTACTTCTTTATCATTTAAAATGATTTTAAAGTAGAATTTTCCTGCTGGCGAACGAAAACGCATAAAAAATAATTTATCAATTGATTTCTTAAGTAATTCAATTTCGTCTTCACATTCAAAACGTAATTCAAACGCGTTGCTAATAAAAATGGTTTTTCCTCTACGAGAAGTTAATTCGTATTTATAATGTCCGCTAAGTTTTTTACTGATTACAAAGGTTGCCATTATTTAGGTTTAAATTGTAAATAGCAAATAAAAGAATAAAATCCCAATAAAATTAATTATTAAATGAATTTGGTTTTTAGAAGATAAAATGATATATCATTGCTATTATTCCGTTAAACATCATTGAAAGTATTAGTCCAATATTTAATATTTTGTTGCTTTTGAATATGTTGATAAGAGTGATAAGAGTTGATAGTAATAAAGTTCCAAAAATTAGTAGATTTGAAAATAGTCCAATGTTAATTTTTTTCCATTCTTTATCATAAACTTTTATTTGATTGATGTTGTTTGATAAGGCGGATTCAATCATTATTATTTTGGTGTTTTTGATGTATTCTTTGTCGGGAAATCTTCCAATTCGGTATCTTTCTCCTGTGGTTAATTCTAGTATGTTTTTTTGGTCTGCTGTTCTTGTTTTGCCTTGTCCGGAGACTTCGGTGAAGGTGTAAATTGAGTCTATTTCCTTGGCTTTTTGTTCTTTGCCTGGTAGTGTAAGGTCAAGGAAAATAATACTTGTGATAATTAAATTAAATGCAATAATTCGAGTTGTTATTTTTCTTTCCATGTAAAGATTGTGTTGCTTTTAAATGTATATAAACAAAAAAAAAGCTCCAAACAAAGTTTGAAGCTTTTAGTACTCAAGGCGGGACTTGAACCCGCACGGGTATTACTACCCACTGGATTTTAAGTCCAGCGTGTCTACCAATTCCACCACTCAAGCAACTTATTGGTAATATATTTAAAATTTTGATGTACTTTCCTCAGAAAGTATTAGTACTCAAGGCGGGACTTGAACCCGCACGAGCATTACTGCTCACTGGATTTTAAGTCCAGCGTGTCTACCAATTCCACCACTCAAGCAAAATTTTATTTATTGAGCGAAAAACGGGGCTCGAACCCGCGACCTCGACCTTGGCAAGGTCGCGCTCTACCAGCTGAGCTATTTTCGCGTAATTTTATTTTTATGAACGTTTGTAATTCTTTCGAATTGCGAGTGCAAATATAAAACATATTTTTACACACACAAGCACTTTTTGAATAAAAAAAATAATATAATTTTAAAATTCTGATAATTAAAAGTTTAACAAAATTTATTTTTTAGAAATCATCCTTTTTATTTCATTCAATTTCATCAAAGCTTCCACAGGAGTCAAGGTATTGATGTCGATATTCATAATTTCTTCTTTAATGTCTTCTAATAAGGGATCATCTAAATTGAAAAAACTCAATTGCATTTCATCTTTTTCAGCTTTAATTCCGTTCAAAGCTTCTCCGGAATGATCTTTTTCTAATTTTTTTAATATTTTTTGCGCTTTTTGAATCACGGTTTGTGGCATTCCAGCCATTTTCGCTACGTGGATTCCGAAACTGTGTTCGCTTCCGCCTTTTACTAATTTTCTGATGAATAAAACCGTGTCCTTTAATTCTTTTACCGAAACATTAAAATTCTGAACTCTATCAAAAATAGCTTCCATTTCATTTAATTCGTGATAATGTGTGGCGAAAAGTGTTTTGGCTTTGCTAGGATGTTCATGTAAATATTCGGCAATAGCCCAAGCAATAGAGATTCCGTCATACGTTGAGGTTCCTCTTCCGATTTCATCTAATAAAACCAAACTTCTTTCTGAAATATTGTTCAAAATCGAAGCGGTTTCATTCATTTCCACCATAAATGTCGATTCACCCATTGAAATATTATCGCTCGCACCAACACGAGTAAAAATCTTATCTACAACACCCATTCTCACATTTTCCGCTGGAACAAAACTTCCCATTTGCGCTAATAACACAATTAAAGCCGTTTGACGTAAAATCGCAGATTTACCCGACATATTCGGACCAGTAATCATAATTAATTGTTGGGTTGCTCTATCTAAAAATACATCGTTAGAAATATAAGGCGTTCCAACTGGCAATTGTTTTTCAATAACTGGGTGTCGTCCTTCTTTAATTTCTAAATCGAATGTGTCATCAATTTCTGGTTGCACATATTTATTTTCAATCGCCATTTGTGCAAAACTTTGCAAACAATCAATTTGTGCTACTAAATTGGCATTTAATTGAACGGGTTTAATATAAGTTGCCATCCAATTTACCAATTGTTCGTACAACATGCTTTCTAGTTGTGAAATTTTATCTTCCGCACCTAGAATTTTCGATTCGTATTCTTTTAATTCTTCTGTAATGTATCTTTCTGCGTTGACCAAAGTCTGCTTTCTAATCCATTCCGTAGGAACTTTATCTTTATGTGTGTTTCGAACTTCAATGTAATAGCCAAAAACATTATTAAATGATATTTTTAAGGATGGAATTCCAGTGGCTTCACTTTCACGTTTTTCTAAGGCTTCCAAATAACCTTTTCCTGTTGAAGAAATGGTTCGTAATTCATCTAATTCGGCATTTACACCTGTAGCAATTGCATTTCCTTTGTTAATGGCAACTGGAGCATCCGGATTTAATGTCGAACCAATTTTTTCTCTTAACAATTCGCACGCATGCAAACTATCGCCAATGGTTTTTAACGCTTCATTTTTAGATTGTAAAGCCAATGTTTTTATTGGAATAATGGCATCTAACGAATCTTTCAAATGTATGACTTCTCTTGGAGAAACTTTTCCTGTCGCCACTTTCGAAATCAAACGTTCCAAATCGGAAATTTGTTTAATTTGATATTGAATTTGGTTTAACTCTTCTGAATTTTCTTTTAAATACGCCACTACTTCATGACGACCTCTGATTTTATTAATATCTTTCAAAGGTAAAGCCAACCAGCGTTTCAATAATCTTGAACCCATCGGCGAAAGTGTTTTGTCAATCACATCAATTAATGTCACCGCGTTCGGATTGTAACTGTGATATAATTCTAAGTTGCGAATCGTAAAGCGATCCATCCAAACATAAGCATCTTCTGCAATACGTTGAATGTTGGTAATGTGCTGAATTTTATTATGTTGCGTTTCTGATAAATAATACAAAATCGCACCAGAAGAAATAATTGCTTCGTTGAAATCATCAACACCGAAACCTTTTAACGAATTGGTTTGAAAATGTTTCGTCAAACTTTCAAAAGCATAATCTTCTTTGTAAATCCAATCTTCCAAATAGAAAACATGAAAATCTTCTCCGAAATGGTTTTTGAAATCGGCTTTTTGTTGCTTAGAAACCAAGACTTCACTTGGTCGGAAATTTTGCAACAACTTGTCAATATATTCTTCGTTTCCTTCAGCGGTTAAAAATTCACCAGTGGAAACATCTAAAAAAGTAATTCCGTTCGTTTTCTTACCTAAAAATACAGCCGCTAAAAAGTTATTGGATTTCGATTGTAAAATGTCATCGTTAAAAGAAACTCCTGGAGTTACTAATTCCGTAACACCACGTTTCACAATTGTTTTAGTCATTTTTGGATCTTCCAATTGATCGCAAATGGCTACTCGAAGTCCGGCTTTGACTAATTTAGGTAAATACGTGTTGATAGAATGATGTGGAAATCCTGCTAAAGCGGTTTCGCTTTCACTTCCATTACCACGTTTGGTTAAAGTGATACCTAAAATCCTTGAAGCACGAATCGCATCTTCACCGAAAGTTTCATAAAAATCACCTACACGAAATAACAAACACGCATCAGGATATTTCGCCTTAATGGTGTTATATTGTTGCATTAACGGTGATACTTTTGGTTCCTTTTCTTTAATTTCGGATGCTGATTTTTTAGCCACAATTGAAAATTTTAGTGCTGGCGAAGTTAGTAATTTCAAAATTCAATACCAATTACAATGTCAAAATTCAATTTTAAGTTAAAAAATAGGGAACACAGATAGGAGAAATTATAGAAATTATGGAAATTTCTTAAATCTGTGTCGGAAAAAATATTTGCTCAATACTGTCTTTAGCAACCCAGTGAATGTATTAAATCGATGTACTCGTTTTTAAAATTGGCACATCGACACATTGACTAATTGAAAATTATCTATATTTTTGCAGCATGAGAAAATTAGCCAACGCCGAGTTAAATCGTATTAGTAAAGAAGAATTTGCAGAAGCAAAAAAAACACCATTAATTATTGTGTTAGACGATATTAGAAGTTTACATAATATTGGTTCTGTTTTTAGAACTTCTGATGCTTTTTTGGTGGAGAAAATCTATTTATGTGGAATTACGGCTGTTCCGCCAAATAAAGAAATTCATAAGACAGCTTTAGGAGCTACAGAAACCGTAACTTGGGAATACGCCAAAGATGTGTTGGAAGTGGTAGCAAAATTAAAAGCAGAAAACGTGAAAATCTACTCAATTGAGCAGACGGAAAATGCGATTATGTTGGATGAATTTCAACCAGAAATAGAAACCAAATATGCCTTGATTTTTGGAAACGAAGTGAAAGGTGTTTCGCAAGAAGCAATTAATTTATCAGATGGTGTGATTGAAATTCCGCAATTAGGAAGCAAGCATTCGTTGAATATTTCGGTAAGTGCTGGAATTGTAATTTGGGATTTGTTTCAGAAACTTAAATAAACATATAAGTCATATAAGTTTTATTTCACGCAGATTGAAAGGATTAGAAGGATTAGAAGGATTGTTTTCGAGAAAATTTCCTATTGTTTTCTATTTTAAGCGAAGCGTCTCATTTTTGTGAAAAAACTATGTGCCTATGTTTTTAAAAAAATAAATTAGCAAACGATTTTCTTATTAATCTCATTCAAAATAAAAATATAATCTTCTTGTTTTTTTACGAAATCTAAATCGGAAATATCGATAATTAATACGTTTAAATCCGTTTGTGTTTTGATATAATCCAAATAACCACGATTGATTTTTTCTAAATATTCAGCAGGGATTTCTTGTTCGTAATTTCTACCACGTTTTTTAATGTTTGCCAATAAACGTTCAGTATTTTGATACAAATACACATATAAATCAGGCTTTGGCATGTCTTTGTACATGATGTCAAACATGGTTTTGTATAAACGAAATTCGTCTTCTTGTAAGGTAACTTTAGCGAAAATTATCGATTTGAAAATATGATAATCGGCCACAACAAAATCTTTAAATAAATCGAATTGCGCTAAATCATCCGAAAGTTGTTGGTATCTATCGGCTAAAAAAGACATTTCTAAAGGAAACGCATATCTGCTTTGGTCTTTATAAAATTTAGGTAAAAACGGATTGTCGGCAAATCGTTCTAAAACGGTTTTTGCATTACAATCTTCAGCAATTTTTGTGGCTAAAGTGGTTTTTCCTGCGCCAATATTTCCTTCAATAGCGATGTAATTCAGTTGTTGGAAATCTAAATTTTCAATCGGATTATGTAACTGTCCGATTTCTATAATTTCAGAAGTATCTTCACAAGATAGAAGTAGTTCAGAAATCGATTTATTTAATTTTGGATGATGCCATTTCGGAGCCACATCTCGCAAAGGAAATAAAACAAATTTTCTGTCTTGTAAATGAATATGAGGAATTTTTAAACTTTCTGTTTCAATTATTTCATCGTTAAACGATATGATGTCAATGTCAATTTTTCTAGATTCGTAATTTCCAGAATGATTTCTAATTCGACCTAATTCTTTCTCTAATTTTAAAATCTGATTCAATATTTTTGATGCCGATTTGTGTGTATGAATTGTTACGACACAATTGTAAAAAGCTTCCCCTTCAAATCCCCAAGCTGGAGTTTCATACACTTTTGAAACTTTAACTGCAGTTGCAATAGTATGATGAATAGCTTCAATACAGGTTAGCAAATTCTCCAATTTGTGCCCCATATTTGTGCCTAAAGAAAGTAGGATTGTATTTTGTGATTTCATTTAGAAAAATAAATGTGCAATAATGAGTCTTTTTAAAATCCGTTTAATTCGATAATTCTCGTCAAAATGAATTTTGAAAATTACTATTTCATAACTCAACAAATTAACAAA
>MGWJ01000009.1 GCA_001800945.1 Flavobacteria bacterium RIFCSPLOWO2_12_FULL_31_7 | reverse complement strand
TCGTAGTGTTCTAGATTGTGTTCCTCCGCCTTTTCTTACTGGTTTTAATCCACCGAAAAGCGTATCTAAAGTAACTACTTTTGCTGTAATTTCTTTACGATATTCTTCTCTGTAACGTTTACCCCAAAAGAAATTATAAAGATTACTTTTTGAGGTTTCTGCTTCAGAATAAATACTTGCTTTAATAGAATCTGGAAATTTTTCAGAAAAAACCTTCTTTTCAGATGATGGATTGGGTTGAATGACAGTGGTTTCAAATTCCACTTTATCATTTCTTGCATTAATGAATTTTAGATTTGTTCCTCCATTTTCAAAAACTTCTACTATAGCGAAACCATTTGTAGCATGTGCATAAATTCCACCATCCGAATTTTTAACTGGTTCAATTTTCGAACCTGAACCACTTATTATCTGAGGAATATTATCTTTAACCAAATACTGTAAACTATGATCGTGACCAGAAACAAAAATTACATTTTCATTCTGTTGTGCTACCGCTGTAAGATTCTTTTTTAATTAGTTATAATGTACATTCTGAATATCAGCATTACTAACTCCGGTAGTTTTACGGAGTAAATTTTTCAAACTTCCCAAAACTGGAATCGGACTTAAATGACTTTTAAAAGAAAATTTCCCTCCATGAGGACCGTTGGTAAACATAGGATGATGAATCGCAACAAGTGTGGTTTTGCCTCGTGCTTTTTTGATTTCACTTCTAAACTCATCTAAAAATTGACTTCTAGTTTTAATTTCGCAATTTTCATTTATGGTTGGATGATTGTCCCAATTAGTGATATACCATTGCGAATCGACAATAATTAAAGTGATCGCTTCAGTAATGTCAATACTTTCAATTGGACAACCGTTTTGAGGTAAAAACGATTTTTTCCCGAGTTGACTTTCCACAATTTCTTCTTGTCTTTTTAAACCTTCATTTCCATCGTGATACCAATCGTGATTACCTGGAATAAAAATAGTTTTACCTTTAAAAACTTTTGCCAAATCAATTTGCTCTTGTAATTTTTTTACGGCATCATTATGAGCAAGACTATCCTTAATATTTGGCATTCCAGCAGGATAAATGTTATCACCTAAGTAAAGTAATGTACTATTTTTTGTAACCTTGCTCAGTTGGTTAACTAATGAACTTGAATAATCGACAGTATCTTTAAACACGCCATTTCCTGCATCGCCAACTAAAATAAAAGTATGTGCTACTTTATCAGTATTTGGAGAAAATTCACTTTTTGCTTTGGTCGAATATTGTGCTTTAAAAGTGGCACAAGATTGGACTAAAATGAATATTGGCAAGAGAAAGAATAATCCTTTTTTCATGTTTTTTATCTGAATTTAAAGGCCAGTAAAAAGGCAACCACAGAAAGAATGATTCCGAACATAAAAACGGTATAAGCAATTCGTAGTAAGCTGTATTTCTTTTCTAAAACAATTCCTAAATGATATAAATCTTTAATCATAGAGTTGTACAAATACTCTTTATCTTTCATTAATTCATTCATGGCCCAATTATAATCATCGTAGGACATTTTATAAAAATTTCCAAAAAACAAAAGATTCACTTTTTTTTCATCGACTTCAGTTCTGGTAAAACTTCCTTTTGTTACGCTTGGTCTAGTAGCTAAAATGGCAAAAGTTATCGCAATTACACTTGATATGATTAAAATTAGAGTTGGAATAATCAAATGTGCATTGGATGGATTGTCTAATTTTGGAATAATTGTAGTTAATGAAACCGAAATGATAATCGCGTTCACAGATAACAAAATATTCGCTTTATTATCCACTAAACCACTCAAATTATTGTGGTTGTTCAGCGTTGTTCTAAACATGGTATCAATGCCACGTTCTGCTTTGGGTTCTTTAGATTTCTTTTTGGTATCTTTTTCAACTAAAAACGCATTTTGTGTTTCTTCGTCTTTTGAGTTATTTTCTTTCATATTATAGTTGATTTTGCAATTTTTCTTCGATTGCTTTTAAATTTAATTCTTTTAAATGTTGCCAGTTCTGTTGAGCAAATTGAGTATGGAATTTATGATTTTTCAAAAAGTCGATATTTAGCACAAACCAATCTGTATTGCAATATTTTTTATCAATAGAATGTTCCCATTCGTCTCTTAATTGTTCTAATGTATTTGGATAATTTTTATTTGCCAAATGGACATTATCGGCATCTTTAACAATTTTTTCTAGTTGATTTTCAGGCACATAATTATAAGTTGTTGCCAAAATCAATTCTGCAACTTTGCGTTGAATAGCTTCTGAAATTCCTTTACTGTTTAAAAATTCTTGAGCAATTTTGACGCTTTGCGCTTCATGATCATCACAACTTTCTATATAACCCGCATCATGAAACCAACCTGCTAAAAGCAAAATAGTTGTGGTTTCTTCATCAATTTCTTCAGCTTTACATAGAGTTTCAATTCCAGCAACTACATTTTTCGTATGCTCAAAATTATGATAAGAAAATATCGAATCTAATCTTTCACGAAACAGTTTGGCGATGAAAACTTCTGCATCAACTAATAAAGCATTTTCAGTATGTTTGACTTTCACGCGTAAAGCTTTCAAACCTGAAACGGCTTGTAAATCTTCCACTTCTAATTTTTCAATTTCGTCTTCAAGTACATTTTTGTGTTGTAAATATTTGATGTATTTAGTATATTCTTTTTCTTCAACAGAACTTGAATATACGATGGTAATTTTTTCTTTTTGGGTAATTCTTTCCGTTGAATTTTTCACAAAAGCTTTATCGATTCTTTTCTTAACCACCTCATAACGTGCGTTATAAGAACCATCTACATCAAAACGTTTTTCATCCATTCTAAATCGAATCGAAATGGGCGAACTAAAAGCCAAAATTAAGGAGGTAACATCTAACGAATAAGGCAAAGAAGCTTTCAGTTTATGGTGTTCTTGTTCCATTTCGCAAAGTGTTTCTAATTGCCACAAACGAAGGTTATGCAAATACATTTCACTAAATTCCTTATTAGGCTCTATCGAAGCTCCAATGTATAAGTTATGTTCTACGCCATCCGTTTTGAAACGTTCATAGTAATGTGGAAAAATATCTTGTGCTTGTTGTTGTTTAACATCTAAAATGTTAGCCATCTTTTTATTGATACTCATTATAGTTTCATCAAAATCTTTTCGAGTTTGATAAAACATTCCTGTTTTTGAATCAATTGTATTAAAATAGTTAGTGATTAGATTTTCTGTTTTTTTATTAAATGCAGAATCTTTCAGAAAAGAATGAATTTCAGCCTCGATATAATGGTGAATCGTTTGCTCTAAATTGTTCTGAAAAGGCATTTCTAATTCTTGTAAAAAGCTTTCTAATTCAAACTTTTTTTGTGCAATTACACTAATTTTTTTGTCCGAATTTAAAATATCAATAATTTCTATGATTTGATTAATTTGTGTTCTCAAATCATTTACAATAGCGGCATTTCTATTTTCAGAAGAACCTTTGATATCAATTTGACCATATAATGGATACACATCTTTGAAGACAATTTCTTTGAAATGATACTCTTCAATTGATACATTGGAGTAAAAAAAGTTTTTGGCCTCTTTTTTAAATTTCCAATATACACTTGGATGAATAGAAGTATATTCTTTTTGAATGATGGCTTCCATCTGATTGGCCATATCATTGTTGTTTTTTTCAACCGTATCTGTTAAGTATGGTAAAATTAATTCTAACTTATTAGCGTTAATAGAGTTTAAGGCTCTTATTGTTGGCGAAGCTAATTCTAGTAAACCTAACAATTTATGATCTTTAATTACTGGTGCTAATAAAAAACTTTGCACACCTTGATGTAATAAATGATTAGCAAATCGGATTTTAGTTCCACTTTTAGCGAATTCTGTTACATTTGGAATAATAAATGACTGATTTTTTTCTATTAAACTTTCGTAAGAACAACCACAAAGTGCATTTTTACAATCGGCTTCTTTTTCATTTAACAGAATAAAACTTTTTAAATTTTCATCGCTAAACGGCGGTTTCATGAATAAATCTTCCTCTTCATCATAAAAAGTAAATCCGACTTTTAAATCTGGAATTTTAAAAACTGATCTGAAAATGGATTCGAAACTTTCATTCAATTTAGATTTATCAATATCGGATTTTAGTAAATTAGATTTTAAGTTAGAAACGGCGCTTTCAATAGTCACATCAACTAAAGAAACGATAGCAAAGCCTTTTAAAATCCATGAATTTTCTGGAAAAGCCTTCTTCCATAAATCTAAATTATCGTAATTATCAATTAATTCTTCTATTTCAGATTGGTTTAAAAACTTCGTATTTTCTGTTGGAAGAATTTCTAAAAAATCAGCATTATATAATATCCTGTAATGTTTGTGAATGCCATTACTATCTGGAATATCGTAAAATAATGGTTTTCCAAAATCAATATTTTGATGATAATATGCATTTAAAATAAGCGTACAACTCATCACATAAAACTGATGTTCATCCATGTCTCTGATTCTCATGTCAATGGAAATATCAACGTTTTTCAATATTTTTTTAAAACGCTCTGAATAGTTAAATGTGATGTCGTAAAAAGGAAGCGTTACCGCTTTAATTTCATTATCTGTTAATGCAGTAGGAAATAAATCTGCTAAAAGATATTTGATTAATTCTTCATTATCTTCTATAATTTTAAGATTATCAATACCACTTACGAATTCAGGTTTGTCTTCAATTTGACGCAATAAGCCTTTGGCATAATTTGATCTGTAATCAATATCTGATAGTGCTATTTGTTGTAAACCCTCAATTAATTTGTGAAAAGAAATTAAAATTTTAAATGGACTCAGGTACTTATAATTCTTAATCATAGAATTGTATTTTAAACAAATTTAAGGAATACTTTAATTCTATTTATAAGATTTAGCATTAAAAAAGCTAGTAATTCTCTATCAGTTATAAATTTAATTTATAGGGATTGAAATATTAAACTGTGCACCCTGATTGCTTTGACTTAATATATTAACGCTACCATTAAGAAGTTCTAAACGTTCTTTAATATTTTTCAATCCAATTCCATCATTTGTTTTGGACACGTTAAAACCAATTCCATCATCAGAAACCGTTACATAAAGAACGGAATCATGTGCACTTATTTTTAAAGTACAATTTTGAGCAGTCGCGTATTTATTAACATTCAAAAACAATTCCTGTAGAATTCTATAAACATTAATTTTTAACAGTGAAGAATAGTTGTCCCAATCAATAGTTTCATCAATATCGATAGTAAATACGGTATTAGAAATATTATTATTAGATTGAATTAAGTTATGCAATAAAAAGTTGAAATCTGAATTATTAAAATTATTTTCAGAACTTAAATCATGAGAAAGTGTTCTGATTTCAGCTTCAATTTTTTGTAATTCTTTGACTAATATTAATCTTTTTTCTTTTGATGCTGAATCGTCAAATTCATTTAAAAAACCTAAATTAAGTCGCACACCATAAATCTGATTCATAATACCATCATGTAATTCTTTTGAAATACGATTCTGTTCATTTTGTTTCGTATTTACAAGTTCAATTTGAAATTCATTGGTAAGATTGAATAATTCTTTATCAGCAATATTTTTCTGTTCTAAAAGGTATAACTCTTTTTTCAAGGAAATTTTATGTCTGATATAAATAATTAAAAGAAAGACAATTATGGAAATAATTATTCCTAATAACAGCGCAATATTTTTATAGTTTAGTAGTTTATTTTGATCTTCAACTTGACTCGTTTCAAACTCAATACGAGCAAATTTATCTCTACTAGCTCTTTGTTTTTTTACGATACTATCACTAATTCTAACATATTCATTATTGTAAAAAGAAGCTTTTTTAGGATTAGCATCTGATAAGAATTTTAACGTTTTCAGTTCTTCTTTACCACTTTTCAATTGTTTGGATAATTCTAAAGCTTCATTTAATAAAGCATTGGCTTTTACTGTATCTTTTGTTAATAAATGGTACTCACCAAAGTTTATAATTTTATATAAGTAATTTTGTGTGTTTTCGCTATTCTTAGATAATTGAATTGCGTATTGGAAATATTGATTAGCTTCTTGATACTTACCCATTTTCATTAATGAATAAGCAATGTTTCCAATTACAGTGTTATAAATTTTAGAATCTTTAGATATTGTTTTTTGAGATATAATTTCTTTTAAAATGCTAAGAGATTTTGAGTATTCTCCCATTTTATCATAAATATTACAAATATCAATGGTGTTAATTACATTATAATCATTAATCTCTGCAACATTCAAACCTAATTTTTGCATTTTTTGTAAAGTACTTGCAGCTTGTTTAAAATAATCTAGAGCTTTATCGTATTCTTCTAATTCGGTATGATTAGAGCCCTGCAACGAATTACACATGTATAAAAGTTCTAAATTATCTCCTTTTTTCAAATAATTTAATGCTTTTACTACTTCTATTTCACTTTCAGTATAATTACCTTCATAAAATAACAAATAAGCTTTGTTATAATGCACTTTAGCTAAGCGATCATCATTCTTTATTAATAAATATATTTTTTCAGATTGTTTCAGATAATAAAAAGCACTATCTTTATTATTTTCTCGAAAACAATCCGCCATATAATATAATGTCCGTCCCACTAAATGAATCCTTAGTCTGTTTAGCAATTTCAAATGCTTCTTTGGATAAAACAAATGATTTACGATCGTCTTTTAAAAAATAATATTCAGAAGACAATGCTATTAATTTATTCATTCTGACAGAATCAATAGAAATATCGTCAACCACATTATTAATAGAATCTAAAAAAATACGCTTTTCATTATTAGATAAATAGATGTATTTCTTAGACATAAACACGTCATCTTTTAAAGCAAAATCATCTCTATCCTTTTTACATGAAAAGATAGAGATGATTGTAATTAAAAGTATTAAAGCGTTTTTCAAAAATTAATTTTTATGAACCAAAAATATAAAAATATTATTGGAAAAGAGATAACTTTAATCTCTTTTTATTGGTTTTATTGGGTCACCTTCAGCGATAGTGTCCCCTTCTTTGGCATTCATATCAAATGAATCAAACTGTTGCATTTGTTCTGGTTTTGCATAATTGGTATCTTCACCATCTGCAGAACAAGAAGTTAAAACTAAAGCGATAGCTATTACAGCAATAAAAGAATACGTTTTCATAATTTGATAATTTAATGGTTATTAGTTTTTTTTTGGTTTATCAAATTTATAGAACAGAAAACGAAAGAACTTACAAAATACTGACTATAAAGCAGTTGGTATTCAAACACGAGTAACTCACCTATTTTTAATGGTAAGTTACCATTTTTTTAAAATTTGCCAATTCTATTAATAATGGCGTCAATATTATCTCTATAAGTCCTTGAAAAAGGAATCTTATACATGCTGTCAAATAGAAAACAATCAAACTTTCCTAAATTAATTCTGGTGACGAACTTTATATTCACAATATAACTGTTATGTACTCTAAAAAAATAAAAAGGCAATTGTCCTTCAAAATATTTCATGGTTTTAAAACCAGAGATTACCTTTCCAGATTGTAAATAAAAATCGGTAGTATTGTTGTCTGCTTTCAAATAAATAATCTCATCTAAAGAAATAAAATGATAATCTCCATTTGATTTAATACAAAGTTTTTCAGCAGAAGTATCTTTATAGAATTTGATAAATTTTAAAACAGATTTTCGCAACTCCGATTCAATATTTGGTGTTAGTACATAATCCATCACCCCATGCTTTAATGCTTTATATGCATTTTCTTCTGTAGGATTAAATGCAATCACATAAGGCAACTTATCTAAATATTGTTGAATATTCATTAATAGATGTAAGGGAATTTCACTAGAAAAATTAAAAAAAATTAGTTGGGGTTTTTTTTCTAAAATTAAATCTATAGCTTCATCGTAAGTAGTACTATTTCCAACACATAACAGCTCATTAAACTCTAAGAATCTATCCGATTCTTTTGTTAATGTTTGAGTTGCGTCAATTATTATATAGGAAATTAGCACTATTTAATTAAATTTGATGCAATTTAACACCATTTTACCTTACGATTTTACGGTTTTTTGGCCTAATACTTACGGTTATGAAAAAAATGAAAAAATTTACAATTTTAGTAGTAGACGACCATCCGTTCACTTCTGATGCCTATATCAACTTAATTTCAAAAGAAATGAAAGAGAATAGTTATACTTTTTTAAAGGCTACAAGTTGTGAAATGGGATATAAAATCATCGAAACAACTGCCAAAAACAATAAAAAAATTGATATAGCTTTGATGGATATCAATTTACCACCTTACGAAAATGAGAAAATTTTATCGGGTTCTGACTTAGCAGTAATTGTGAAAGAGAAATTTCCTGAGTGTAAAATTATCATGCTAACCATGCATAGTGAACACCTTATATTAAACAAAGTACTTAAAACCGTAAATCCAGAAGGTTTTATTTCTAAAAATGACATTGATTTCAGTACGTTTCCAACTATCTTTTTTAAAATTAAAGAAGGTGAAAATTACTTTAGTCCCACGATTACTAAATCATTACAAACATTAATGAGTAATACATTACATTGGGATGAATATGACACTCAAATTATTTTACTTTTAGAAAAAGGTATTCAAACCAAACACATTCCAGAATATCTTGATATTTCTTTAAGCACCATTGAAAAACGTAAAGCCAACATTAAAAGGCAATTAGCCGACCAAAAAATATCAGATGAAGCCCTTATAAACATCTGTAAAAAGCTAAAATTGATATAAATTTTAAAACCGTAAGTATTAGTTTAAAAAACCGTAAAATAAGACAAAACTAAAGAGTAATTTTATACTTATTCTTTAGACTATGGCTGTTGGTTTATATATTTCTGGTTTAGAACATGCTACAGACAATGAAACTGTAGAAAAATATGCTGCTCGATATGTAAAAGAGTTAGAGGATGCTACTTTTGACTATTTGTATTATACCAAAATTGAAAAAATTTATTACTATAACGAACAGAGCAGTTTAGTTATAAAAATTTTTGAACACCCTAAAGGATCAGAAAAATCAGATTCAGATAAATTGGTTTACAAACTATATGATTTCGAATATAGTAAAGAACTCAATCAAAACTATCAAAGCAAAAACTTGTTGTTCAAAAACGTAAGTTTACTTCTATTAGTCCTAAGACGATTTCCCAAGATTTTTGTAAATCTGTTTAAGAAATCAACTTTTCAAAAAGGTGGAAAAACCATTTATATGTTTTTTCTATTTTTAATCATGTCACTAGCCGTATTATCATTATTGCCTTTATTAATCATGACATTTGATAACACCTTCAATTTTGACAGCTATAATAACATGAATCCTAAGAATGGTTTGGCTTTGGTTATTAAATACGGCATTTTACTTACTATTACTTTTATTTTATTCATGCCCGAATCAAATATTATTCTAACTAAAATTGCAGCTGAATTTATTACTTTAGAAAATTACATTTATAACAATAAACAAAAAGAAAACATTCGGGGTCACTTAAATAAACTTATCGCATATATCGTGCAACATGAAGCGAACGAAAAAATTCACTTTCACACCTATAGTTTTG
>MGWJ01000008.1 GCA_001800945.1 Flavobacteria bacterium RIFCSPLOWO2_12_FULL_31_7 | reverse complement strand
CAAAAATGCAGATAATGCTCGTAACTTCTCGCAATGTGACAGTTTGTTAATGGGTAATAATTGTGGCGCACATACTTTTCCTTACATAGAAAGTAAAAATACAACTGCAAAAATTGAACACGAAGCTACGACTTCAAAAATTGGAGAAGACCAAGTGTTTTATTGCAACCAACGTGGAATTCCAACAGAAAAAGCAATTGCGTTAATTGTAAACGGTTTTAGTAAAGAAGTCTTGAATAAATTACCAATGGAATTTGCCGTAGAAGCTCAGAAATTATTTGAAATTTCGTTAGAAGGAAGTGTTGGATAAAACTTATATAAACTTACATGCCTTAAATGGTTAAAAATAAAAAATAAAATGTTAAGCATTAAAAATTTACACGCGTCTGTTGAAGACAAAGAAATATTAAAAGGAATTAATTTAGAGATTAAAGCTGGAGAAGTTCATGCGATTATGGGACCAAATGGTGCTGGAAAAAGTACACTTTCTTCTATCATCGCTGGAAACGAAAATTATGAAGTTTCTGAAGGAGAAATCATTTTAGAAGGTGAAGATATTTCTGAATTAGCACCAGAAGAAAGAGCACACAAAGGTGTTTTCTTATCGTTTCAATATCCAGTAGAAATTCCAGGAGTTTCTGTAACTAATTTTATCAAAACGGCTATCAATGAATCACGTAAAGCTCGTGGTGAAGAAGATATGCCAGCTAACGAAATGCTAAAATTAATCCGTGAAAAATCGGAATTATTAGAAATGGATCGTAAATTTTTATCTCGTTCTCTAAATGAAGGTTTTTCTGGTGGTGAGAAAAAACGTAATGAAATTTTCCAGATGGCGATGTTAGAACCAAAATTAGCAATTTTGGATGAAACAGATTCAGGATTAGATATTGACGCGTTACGTATCGTAGCAAATGGTGTGAATAAATTAAAAAATGAAAAGAATGCCGTTTTAGTTATCACACACTACCAACGTTTATTAGATTATATTGTTCCTGATTTTGTACACGTATTAATGGACGGAAAAATTGTTAAATCTGGTGATGCGTCTTTAGCCTTAGAATTAGAAGAAAAAGGTTACGATTGGATTAAAAATGAATTGGTTTAAAAAGTTATGAGTTGTGAGTTATCAGTTTTAAACCGATAACAAAAACAACCCACAACCCACAACAAAATTATGGAATTAAAAGAAAAATTAATATCGTCTTTTATGGCGTTCGAAGAAAAAATTGCGGATGTAAACAATGATTTACACGACATAAGAACTTCGGCTATAAAAAACTTCGAAAATAAAGGTTTCCCAACTAAAAAAGAGGAAGCTTGGAAATATACTTCGTTAAATGCCATTTTAAAAAATGATTTTAGCGTATTTGCCAAAAACGAAAATACAGTAGAATTTGCAGAAGTAAAAAAATACTTTTTAAATGATGTAGATACTTATAAAGTCATTTTTATTGATGGAAAATTTAGTTCGTATTTATCTTCTACCACTCATGATGGTTTAGATGTTTGTTTGATGTCATCTGCATTAACCAAACCTAAATACAAAATGGTAATTGATGAATATTTCAATAAAATTGCCAATTCTGACGACAGTTTGACTTCGCTAAATACCGCATTTTCTCACGAAGGTGCTTATGTAAATATTCCAAAAAGTAAAGTCGTTGAAAAACCGATAGAAATTATTTATTTCTCTACAGGTTCTGAAGCTGCTTTAATGACACAACCAAGAAACTTAATTGTAGTAGGGGAAAATTCTCATGTACAAATTGTAGAACGTCATCAGAGTTTAAATAACAATCCTGTTTTAACGAATTCAGTTACAGAAATTTTTGCAAAAAAACGTGCCATTGCTGATTATTATAAAATCCAAAATGATTTACAAACTGCAAATTTAATTGACAACACATATATTTCTCAAAAGCAAGATAGCCATGTTTCGGTACATACTTTTTCTTTCGGAGGAAATATTACTAGAAACAATTTAAATTTCTATCACCAAGGAGAACACATCGATTCCACTTTAAAAGGAATTACGATTATTGGCGACAAGCAACACGTAGATCATTATACTTTAGTGCAACATGCCACACCAAATTGTGAAAGTCACCAAAATTATAAAACCATTTTAGATGGGAATTCAACTGGAGTTTTCAATGGTAAGATTTTCGTAGAAAAAGAAGCGCAAAAAACAGATGCTTTTCAGCAAAATAACAATATTTTATTAAGTGATAAAGCAACAATCAACGCCAAACCACAATTAGAAATTTTTGCAGATGATGTAAAATGTTCTCACGGTTGTACGATTGGACAATTAGATGAAAATGCTATGTTTTACATGCAACAACGTGGAATTGGTAAAAAAGAAGCAAAAGCTTTATTGATGTATGCGTTTACCAGTGAAGTTACAAATAGTGTAAAAATTCCAGAATTAAGAGCAAAAATTGCTCGTATAATCGCCGATAAATTAGGGGTAAATATGGGATTTGATTTGTAATGGATTCATATAAATATTAAAAAAAGCCGTTCTAATATTTTTAGAAACGGCTTTTTTATTATCTAAACTTTCTACAAAATCTGACTGGCGTGTTCTTTTGTTTTTACTTTTTCAATAACATCTGTAATGATTCCGTTTTCGTCAATTACGAAAGTGGTTCTGTGAATCCCATCAAATTCTCTTCCCATAAATTTTTTCGGACCCCAAACTCCAAATGCTTCAATCACAGATTTATCTTCATCCGCTAATAAAGCAAAGGGAAAACTGTACTTTTCTTCAAACTTTTTTTGTGCTTTGGCACTATCCGCACTGACACCTAAAAGCTCATAATTATTCGCTTGAAAACGTTCATAATTATCACGTAAATCGCAAGCTTCAGCAGTGCAACCTGGCGTATTGGCTTTTGGATAAAAGAAAACCACTAATTTTTTACCTGAATAATCCGCTAACGAATGCGCTTTTCCATTCTGATCTGTTCCCGAAAAATTTGGAGCTTTATCACCTATTTTTAAATGTGTCATTATTTTATGTTTAAAAGTTTTTTTTGTTTCAAGTTTCAAGTTATTTTTGATATAAAATTATATTCAAATATACTAAAATGACCAAGAAAGAACGTGCAACATTTGTTATAAATACGTTAAACGAATTATATCCAGAAATTCCGATTCCGTTAGATCATAAAGATCCTTATACTTTATTAGTTGCGGTTTTACTTTCTGCACAATGTACCGATGTTCGTGTAAATCAAATTACACCGCTTTTATTTGCGAAGGCAGACAATCCATACGATATGATTAAAATGAGTGTGGAAGAAATTAAAGAAATTATTCGTCCATGCGGATTATCACCAATGAAATCAAAAGGTATTCATGGTTTGTCACATATTTTAATTGACAAGTATAATGGTGAAGTGCCTCAAAGTTTCGAAGCGTTGGAAAGTTTACCAGCAGTTGGACATAAAACTGCGAGTGTAGTGATGAGTCAGGCTTTTGGAGTTCCTGCTTTTCCTGTTGACACGCACATTCACCGATTGATGTATCGTTGGAATTTAACTTCTGGTAAAAATGTAGTGGAAACAGAAAAAGATGCCAAAGCTATTTTTCCAAAAGAAACTTGGAACGATTTACATTTACAAATTATTTGGTACGGAAGAGAATATTCACCCGCACGTGGTTGGGATTTAGAAAAAGACATTATTACAAAAACGATTGGAAGAAAATCGGTTTTGAAAGAATATGAAATAAAAAACACCACAAAATAATTATTTTTTTTAGCCACGTATTATCGAATTAAAAAAATGCTGCAAAAAATTAATTTGGATTATTCATCGACTTTGTCGATTCAATTTTTATTCACAAACCAAATAATTCGTGAATTCGTGGCAAAAATAACACTCAAAAATTATTCTTTTTAACAATTCACTTTTCGATTTTAATATTCCTTAAAATCAATTCGAAAAATTCGAAAATTCGCGGCGATATATTTTAAATAAAAAATGCTCCGAAATAATTCCGAAGCATTTTTATCAATTTACAATGTTTTCAAAAGTAAGATTACCGACTTTTACTATTTTCATTGCCTGCGAATAACTCAAAATAAAACTAACTGTTTCTTTACTGGGTTTCATTTCTTTAATTGATTTTCTTTTTTTAGAGTAGAGTTTTGCCATTTATTAATTTAATTATTTATTAAACTATAACGTAAAAACTTCTATCTTATTGTGTTACCCATTTTAATTTGTTAAAATAATACTATTTTTTTCAATAATTTTTCTCAGATTGATAACGGCATAACGCATTCTTCCCAAAGCAGTATTGATGCTCACACCAGTTATCTCAGAAATTTCTTTAAAACTTAAATCTTCGTAAAAACGCATTTTAATCACTTCTTTTTGATCTTCAGGCAATTGTTCTATGATTTTTCTAACATCTAACTCCACTTGACTTTCAATTAATTGATTTTCGATAGACAAGGCAGAATCAGACATAAAATTAAAAATACTATACTCGTCTGTGTCTCTTTGAAAAGGCATTTTTTTGTTATGACGGAAATAATCAATCACTAAATTTGAAGCAATACGCATCACCCAAGGCAAAAATTTACCTTCTTCACTATAACCTTTTGTTCGTAACGTTTTAATGACTTTAATAAAAGTATCTTGAAAAATATCATCACAAACAGATCTGTCTTGAATTTTAGAATAAATAAATCCATAAATCTTCGACTGGTGTCTGTCAATTAAAACTTTTAGCGCAGACTCATCTCCGCTAATATAGCTATGTAATAAAATTGCGTCAGAGTTTTGTACCTTATTTGCCATAATTATACCTTTTAGATTTTGGGAATTTTGTTTCTAAAAAAGAGTATTTTTATGTTATACGCAAATTGGTTTTTGAGATTAGTAACAACAAATATAATGTTAAATATTTCATAAAAACAAATTTTTGATAAAATTTTAACACTTTAATTGTACTAAAATTTAATTAAAATCGTTTCATCCAAAATTTTTAAATAAATATATTATTGATAGACTTTAATATAATCTACAATAAATTCTTGTGGTAAGATGGAAGCATCAATAGCTGGTCCGCCAAAATTTCCGCCAATCGCAACATTAATAATAAAATAAAAAGGTTGATTATAAGGCCATGTATCTTCATTTTTAACTTCTGGCTGAAAAGTATAAACCAAAACATCATCTACAAAAAAAGCAATTTTATCTTTCGACCAATCAATCGCATAAGTATGAAAGCCTTCTTCTATGGTTGGAATAGTGGTTTTCTTAGTGTTAATTGTATTACCATGACTAGCTTGTGTATGCAAAGAAGTAAATACAATATCAGGTTGTTTCCCTACGTACTCTAAAATATCAATTTCGCCACATTTAGGCCAACCTACTTCTGAAATATTCGCGCCAAGCATCCAAAAAGCTGGCCATAAACCTGTTCCAACTGGTAATTTAGCTCGGGTTTCAATTCTACCGTATTGAAATTCTTTTTTATCTTTTGTTGTAATTCGAGTTGAAGAATAGGAATCTCCTTCTTTTTTGGCTTCTACGATTAAAAAACCATCTTTTAATTTATGATTTTTATTCGTGTATACTTGGGCTTCATTATTTCCCCAACCGCATAAATTAGGGCAACCAGTTCCTAACTCAAAATTCCAAACCGTTGAATCTAGTGCTACTCCATTGAAATTTTCTTCCCAAACTAAAACACGTTTTGTATTTTGAGAAAAAGCAATATTTATATACAGAAATAAGACAAGAATCTTTTTCATACTAGTTGTTTTTTAAAAATTCGAAATTAGCTTCTAAGGTTTTATCAGAACTTCCGCCTACAAAAACTTTAAAATCACCTGCTTCAGCTTCCCATTTCTGATTGGCGGTATAAAACACGATGGTTTCTTCGTTAATTTCAAAAGTAATGGTTTTACTTTCAAACGGACTTAAGGTTACCATTTCAAAACCTTTTAATTCTTTTACAGGTCGGGTTGTACTACCAATTAAATCTCTGATATATAATTGAACAACTTCTTTTCCTGCCACATTACTATTATTTTTTAAGGTAACCGAAACTAAAATTTTTCCATTATTTGAAAAAGAATTCGCGCTTAATTTCAAATCAGAATATTCAAATTTAGAGTAACTTAATCCATACCCAAAAGCGAATTGCGGCGTATTCTTTTCATCAGAATAATGCGACCAAAACACACTTTCTGGTTCATTCATACTTGGTCTTCCTGTGTTTTTATAATTGTAATAAATAGGTAATTGTCCAACATTTCTAGGAAAAGTCATGGGTAATTTTCCACTGGGATTATAATCACCATAAAGTACTTGAGCAATGGCATTTCCGCTTTGTGTACCTAAATGCCAAGCTTCTACAATAGCAGGAATATTTTCTGCAGCCCAAGGAATCGCTAATGGTCGGCCATTATTTAATACTAAAACTACATTTTTATTGACTTGATAAATCGCTTCTAATAACTCTTGTTGCACACCCGGTAAACCGATATCCGTTCTACTTCTACCTTCACCAGATTGTAGGCCGTGTTCTCCTAAAACTAAAACTACAACGTCTGCTTTTTTAGCGACTTCAATCGCTTCAGTAAAACCAGATTTATCAGTTGTATTGATGTGTGTTTCCCATATAAATTGCGTTCTTCCAACGCTAACATCAGCACCTTTTACATAGGTTAACTCATTATTTTTGTATTGTTGCATACCTTCCAAAACAGAAATTGCCGTGTTATCTTGAGCCGCAATTCGCCAACTTCCTAAAGGACTGGTTTTATCATTTGCCAAAGCACCAATTAAGGCAATTTTTTTTCCTGATTTTGGTAAAGGCAACAAATTATTTTCATTTTTTAAAAGTACAATTGATTTTTTAGCGACATCTAAAACCGCATCGTGAATTTCTTTTTTTCCAACAGTTGCTTTTTCATGAGCTTCGTTGCAATATTTGTATGGATTTTCGAATAAACCCAATTCGAATTTTACTTTTAGAATTCTTCTTGCTGCATCATCAATTAAAGTTTCTTTTACTTTACCTTCTTTCACTAAAGTGCTTAAATGATCAACATAAGCATAGGATTCCATATCCATATCAGAACCTGCATTCAGAGCAATTTCGGCAGCGTGTTTACTATCTTTTGCAAATCCGTGAGGAATCATTTCGTTAATAGAACCCCAATCTGAAACCATAAAACCTTGAAAATTCCAATCTCTTTTTAGAATATCTCTTTGAAGAAATCTACTACCTGTTGCTGGAATTCCGTTTAATTCGTTGAAAGAATTCATAAATGTTTTTACTCCAGCATCAACTGACGCTTTAAAAGGTGGCAAAATCACGTTATGCAAAACCTCATCACTTACTGCTACAGTATTATAATCTCTTCCAGATTCAGCGAAAGCATATCCTGCGAAATGTTTTGCACAAGCTAAAATATTTTTATTAGTAGACAAGTCACCTTGAAAACCTTTGACTCTCGCTTCGGCAATTTTACTTCCTAAATATGTGTCTTCGCCAGCGCCTTCCATCACTCTTCCCCATCTCGCATCTCTTGAAACATCTACCATAGGAGCGAATGTCCAGTTAATTCCTTCAGCAGCGGCTTCTTCTGCAGCAACTTCTGCGGATTTTTTTATGGCTTCTAAATCCCAACTTGCCGCTTCTGCCAGCGGAATAGGACTTATGGTTTTATGACCATGTATCACATCGAATCCAAACAACAAAGGAATTCCTAATCTTGATTCTTCAACCGCAATTTTTTGTATAGCATAAACGTCTTTTACTCCTTTCACATTTAACATCGAACCGACAAGACCTTTTTTTAGATCGTTATATTTTTTAGCTGCTTGTCCTTCTTTAGGAGCTGGTCCAGTGATTTCCCAAAACCCATTATATTGATTTAATTGACCGATTTTCTCTTCCAATGTCATGATTTGAAGAAGAGAATCGACTTTTTGGTCAATAGAAGTTAGGTTTGAAGTTGTGATATTTTTTTTAGGAGACGCACAACTCAAAATTAGAAAACTGATTATTAGAAAAACTTTTAATGATTTTAAATCCATTGTGAAATTTGATAAGACATAAACCAATACCAAGAATAGTTTTGGTTCTTGGTATTGGAATACTTTTAAAATATTTTATTGATACACTCTAACATAATCAATTTCCATAGCTGATTGCACAAAACTAGGAGAAATAGCACCTCCAAAAGTTCCACCCATTGCAACATTTAGTATTAAGAAAAAGTCGGCATTAAAAGGTAAAGACCCGTTGTTAATAACAGTATGGAACAATACATCGTCTACGTATAATTTTACAGAACTTGCGGTCCAAATAGTTTTATACACATGAAATTGAGTAGATGCGTTTGCGATCATTGTAGAATTACTATTTCCGCTTCCTCCTGAACTTCCTGGATAGTGTAGGGTTCCATAAATTTTATTTTGCTCGTTACCTTTGTGTTCCATGATATCGATTTCACCACAAGCAGGCCATGTGCTGGTTGCATAATTTTGACCTAACATCCAAATTGCAGGCCATGTACCACCTCCAGATGGAAGTTTGGCTCTAACTTCAACTTTTCCGTAAGTGAATTCAAATTTATTTTCAGATTTTAATCGTGCAGAAGTATAATTTGAACCACCAAAAGTTTCTGCTTTTGCCGTAATTTTTAAATTTCCACCTTGCACAACAACATTATTAGCACTGCTTGTATAATACTGAGCTTCAGCATTACCCCAACCACCTGCGCCTAAATCATATCCCCATTTTGAAGAATCTGTAGCACCATCAGTGTTAAATTCATCTGACCAAATTAAATTGGTGAAGTCAGTTATAGGATCTTGAACAGGCTGAATAGTTGTAAAAGTATGGTACCAAGCTAAAGCGGTGTTTCCACCCATTACTGCTCTCACCACCATTCTATTTTCTGTAATTGAAATGATTTCATACGAACTTTGTCCAATATAATATCCCATAAAACCGTTATCAGAAAAATTCATCATTGTACCACGAGTTTGATTTGGAACATTATTTGCAACCACAACAGATTCTGAAGGAGATAATGTAACTGTTTTTAGCCCTGAAGTATTGTAAGAATAACATCCATCACTTGGAGAAGAAGCACCGACCACACTATTAAAAGCGGCATTGAAAAAAGTGCTACCACCATTATCTAACTCGTATTTTAATTGTCCGCCATCTAAAGAAAATTTTAAAACATTTTCGTAAAGACAACTACTTTCAGCACTTCCTGCTTTTTCCCAAGGAGCTGCTTGATAGTAATGTGGGTAATAGTTTTGAGTAGCATCAGAATTATTTGGACCTACACCAAGATGACCTGGTTCTGAGGCAGACCAATACCAATTTTTATGAGTTCCACCAGTTAAAAACTGAACCGCTTCATCATCTGTAAAATCACTTTTTACTTCAACATCGATAGTGGCACTTGAAGTTAAGCCCCCTTTTCCATTAGCTAAAACTGTTACTGTGTAAACATTTACTCCTGTTTGAGTAAATCTTTTTTCATAAACGCCAGTTGGAGCATTTTGAGAAGTTCCATCGATAAAAATATATTTATACGAAATCGCATTATTTGCAGTAGATGTGAATGTTACAATTCCTGAACCGTCACCATAAGGATTTGAAGCATCTTGTCCTTGAATTACAGCTTGAATTTGCAAGTTA
>MGWJ01000007.1:6966-10166 GCA_001800945.1 Flavobacteria bacterium RIFCSPLOWO2_12_FULL_31_7 | reverse complement strand
TCAATACTATTTTCGTTAAATAATTATTCGCAAATTATTAGTAATGAGGTTTTTATAAACGGAAGTTATGTTGAGGTAGGAGTTAATAGTTTTGGAGCATATGGTACTAATGGTAGTGCGCCAACTGGATATCATCCGAAATTAGGTGTATCTACTGCAGGAAGAAATTTAGGTTTCGTGGCTGATCCAGCTAAAGACGGATGGACAACGGGAACTCCTAATTTTTATGGGGATTTTTTCTATCCAGGTCAACCTCAGGAAGGATTTTCTGTTCAGTTTAATAATAATGTTTATCATAACTGGACTTCTGGAATTAATAATATTCCGGGTTCAAATTTATCTTTAGTTACTGATGCCACTAAAAAAGTAAGTGTTTGGGAAGGAAATGTAACTGGTTTAAAAATT
This sequence comes from Flavobacteria bacterium RIFCSPLOWO2_12_FULL_31_7, assembly GCA_001800945.1. GTDB lineage: Bacteria > Bacteroidota > Bacteroidia > Flavobacteriales > Flavobacteriaceae > Flavobacterium. The sequence goes on along the minus strand of MGWJ01000007.1, from coordinate 9,761 downwards.
GTTCAAAAACAGAAGTGCCTTTAAATGAAGTGTTTTTTGTTGTTAAAGTAGAATTAACGAATACTACAGCTACAACTTTAAATGATGTTTATTATGTGAGAACTTTAGATCCAGATAACGAAGTAACTATTACAGATAATTATACTACAGTTAATAGTGTTACCTTTGATTTGCCTAATCCACAAGGAAATACTTTAGTTTCTGCCAGAGGTACAACGGTTGCAGATTGTTATTTAGGTTTAGGGACAAAAGATTGTAGAGCCAATTCATTTATTTTAACATCAGGATTATATCCGAGTCCAAGTACTCTTTTAAGTGATATTTACAATCAAATACCAAGTTATGTTTATACTGGAAATTACACTGAAGATTCAGGAATTGGAATTTCTTTTAAAATTGGAAATATATTACCAGGCGAAACCAAAAAGTTTGCTTTTACCTATATATTAAAAGAGTCAGATTTAGAAATTGCTTTAAATCAAACTTTACCTGAGATTTTAATTAATAGTACAAGTGCTGTGGTTTCAGGAAGTAATTATAACTATTGTGAGAATAGTGCAATTAATTTATCTGTTTTAAATAGTGAAGAATATACTTGGCATTGGGAACCAGAATCTTATTTTTCATCTCCTTATGGTGATAATGTAACAGTAACTGTTCCTAATTCAACAGTAAATTTTACAGTTACAGGAACTTCAGATTGTACGCCAATTACAATTAATTTCTCAATTACACCTCAAACTTTTGCTACGACTTTAGATGAGGAAAATCACGTGATTTGTAGTGGAAGTAGCACAAGTTATAACCCTTTAGCAGGAGTAACAAGTCCAGTATCAACAATAAATTGGTACGATGCTCCAGTTGGAGGAACTTTGTTAAGTACGAGTCCAACTTTCAATACAGGTGTTTTAACTAACGCATCTGCAACTCCGGTTGAATATGTGTATTATTTTGAAGAAACAACACCAAATGGATGTGTTTCGGAAAGAATTCCTTATAAAGTTAAAGTGTACAATACACTTGCACTTCCAAATAGTGAATTAAAAAAATGTACTTTTGGTGCAACTACTGCCGAATTTAATTTATTAGAATATCAAGATTTAATTACACCTATTGATAACGCTGTATTTACTTATTACAATTCAATATTTAATTTAAATAATAATATTCCGATTGCTAATCCAAGTACATACACTAATACAATGAATAATGAAATTATTTATGTAAAAGTGGTGGTGAATGCTACATGTAGTACCGTTTTAGAATTAACGTTAAGAGTTTTTGAACAAATAGCTGTTACTCCAGCTACACTTAAAGGTTGTGATACGGATTTTGATTCAAAATTTGAATTCGATTTAACAGATGCCAATGCGTCAATTAATACAAATGCTGATTCTGTTTTTTCTTACTATCTTACAGAAGCAAATAGTATTCAAGATATTAATCCAATTTTAAATTTTACTACTTATACAAATCTGACAAATCCACAGACAATTTATGTAAGAGTTTCTAATGCAAATTGTGTAAATTATTCTACAATTACTCTAACTGTATTCGATAAACCAATTTTAGCAAATGCAGTATTAAATAGTTGTGAAGAAAATTTAAGTGGTTCAGCTAATTTTGATTTAACAGCAGCAAATACTCTTTTTAGTCCTGATACTACAATTACATATAATTTCGCAACATCATTGGCAAACTTAAATAGTAATATTTATTTAACTTCTGCTCAAGCTTTAAATTTTGAAAACACAGCTAATCCGCAAATTATTTATGTTAGAGGAACAAACGCATCTGGTTGTTATACAGATGTTGAATTAGAGTTAACCGTAAATCCTGTTAACAGATATACTGTTTCTGATTTTAATAAATGTGATGACAATTTTGATAGTTTTGTTGCATTTAATTTAAATGATAAAATAACAGATTTTGTTGCCGTATTACCAGTTGATACTTATACTTACACCTATTACACATCGGAATTAAATGCTTTACAAGCTGCAAGTCCAATCGCATCAACTTTTACAAATACAATTTCACCAGAACAAACTGTTTATGTTAGAGCTCAAGGTATAAATGGATGTTTTCATATCATTTCATTTAAATTGATTGTATTAGTGAAACCAGTTTTAACAGTACCAACTCAAAAAGGAATTTGTTTAGGTGTGCCAATTACTTTAGATGCAGGAAGTGGTTTCGATCAATATTTATGGTCAACTGGAGAAACAACTCAAACTATTACAGTTACCACAGATGGAATTTATAACATTAAAGTGACTAATTATTACGGTGCATTCTATTGTGAAACTTCTCAAAATATTACGGTAGTTCCTTCAGATGTTGCTATTATTTCAGGTATTGATGTACAAGATTTTACATACGATCAAAATGTTTTATCTGTAAATTATAGCGGAATTGGTGACTATGAGTTCTCATTAAACGGAATTGAATATCAAGATTCTTCAGTTTTTGAAAATTTAGAAAGTGGAACATATACTGTTTATGTAAGAGATAAAAACGGTTGTGGTGTGGTAACAAAAGATGCTTATATCTTAATGTATCCATTATATTTTACACCTAACGGCGATGGTTATAATGATTATTGGAATATTGATTTTTCAGTTTTAGAAGAAGGTTTATATGTAAATATTTTTGACAGATATGGAAAACTTCTAAAAGTAATATCAGGTAAAGAAGATGGATGGGACGGAAAATATAATGGCGCACTTATGCCATCATCAGATTACTGGTTTGTTGTCAAACGAAAAGACAAAAAAGATATTAAAAATCATTTC
>MGWJ01000007.1:0-6947 GCA_001800945.1 Flavobacteria bacterium RIFCSPLOWO2_12_FULL_31_7 | reverse complement strand
AAAATCCCATTCTAATTTATTTAAGAATGGGATTTTTTAGTTTTTAGAAGATATGTAATTTTTGTGCTATATTTTGAATAATTTGTGCTATTTTAGGTTGGTTTTTGATGCTAAATTTGAATAAATCAAAACAAACAAATTATGAGTAATTTAATTCAAAGACCACAATTAAAAGAAAAGTACGATAATTATATCAATGGAAAATGGACCGCACCTTCTACAGGACAATATTTTGAAGTGGTTTCTCCAGTTGATGGAAAATTATTAGCGAAAGCAGCACATTCAGCAAAATTAGATATAGAAATGGCTGTTGATGCGGCAAATGCGGCATTCAAATCTTGGAGTGAAACTTCAGCTACGGAAAGAAGTATCATTTTAAACAAAATCGCAGACAGAATTGAAGCGAATTTAGAATATATCGCCGCAGTTGAAACACTTGATAATGGAAAGGCGGTAAGAGAAACTTTAGCTGCAGATATTCCTTTAGCTATTGATCATTTTAGATATTTTGCAAGTGTAATTCGTGCCGAAGAAGGTTCTATTACTGAATTAGATAAAGATACAGTTTCTGTAATTGTGCATGAACCATTAGGTGTAATTGCGCAAATTATCCCATGGAATTTCCCCATCTTAATGGCTACTTGGAAACTTGCTCCAGCCTTAGCAGCAGGAAACTGCGTAGTATTAAAACCAGCAGAAAGTACACCTATTTCTATCATGGTTTTAATGGAATTAATTGAAGATTTATTACCAGCTGGTGTCATCAATATTGTAAATGGTTTTGGAGCGGAATTAGGTAGAACTTTAGTCACTAATCCAAAAGTAAATAAAGCGGCCTTCACAGGTTCTACAGCAACTGGAAGAATGGTGATGCAATATGCTACAGAAAATATTATTCCAGTAACTCTTGAATTAGGAGGGAAATCTCCAAATATTTTCTTCCCATCTGTTATGGATGCCGACGATGAATTTTTAGATAAAGCTGTTGAAGGAGCAGTGCTTTTCGCTTTAAATCAAGGTGAAATTTGTACTTGCCCGTCTCGATTATTAATTCACGAATCTATTTACGATAAATTTATCGCTAAAGTTTTAGAAAGAGTAAAAGCGATTAAAGTTGGCCATCCATTAGATCCAACAGTTATGATGGGTGCGCAAGCTTCGCAAATTCAAAAAGATAAAATTCTTTCGTACATTAATTTAGGGAAAGAAGAAGGTGCCGAATTACTTTGTGGTGGTGATGTAAATCATTTAAGTGAAGAATTGGGCGGTGGATATTATATTCAGCCTACATTATTCAAAGGGCATAACAAAATGAGAATTTTCCAAGAAGAAATTTTCGGACCAGTATTAGCGGTAACGACTTTCAAAACTACAGAAGAAGCATTAGAAATTGCCAACGATACATTATATGGTTTAGGAGCTGGAGTTTGGACACGTGATGCCCATGAATTATACCAAGTGCCAAGAGCTATTCATGCTGGGCGTGTTTGGGTTAATCAATATCATGCTTATCCTGCTGGAGCACCATTTGGAGGTTATAAACAATCTGGAATTGGAAGAGAAAATCATAAAATGATGTTAGACCATTATCGTCAAACTAAAAACATGCTGATTTCTTACAACAAAAATAAATTAGGGTTCTTTTAATTGTTAGTAAATGAATTTTAACAAACCGCAATGTCAAAAATACTTGTATGGATGATGTTGCGGTTTTATTTTATAAGTATGGAAAAAATTAAAAGATTAGAAGCCACAGAAAAAGCATTGGATTTGATAGAAATGCTTCAAGAAAAATTTGGAGATTTGATGTTTTATCAAGCAGGAGGTTGTTGTGAAGGCACGCAGCCGCAATGCTTTGAAAAAGGAGGTTTTTATTTGCGATACGAAGATGTTTGTATCGGAACAATCAATGGTTTTGAATTTTGGGTAGATAAAGATTTATTCGAATATTGGAAACATGCCCATTTTACTTTAGATGTAATTGATGCTATTGGTGCAGGCGGATTTTCATTAGAAACACCTTATGGAAAAACATTCAAAGTAAATTATAGATTATTTACAGAAGAAGAAAGTCAAAACTTAGAGGAAATCAAATTAAATTTATAATATTATTGAGAAGTAAAATTCATCAATTGGTATTGTTTTGGCGTAACGCCTTCGTATTTTTTAAACAAACGGATAAAATAATTGCAATCTTCAAAACCTGTTGCGTATGAAACTTCCGCCACGTTTATTTTCGGATTACTTAAAAGTTTTTTCGCATATTTTATTTTTTCGTTCAGAATAAATTCAATCGGACTCATTCCTAATTCTCGTTTGAAATTTCTATAGAAAGAAGTTGTACTCATACAAGCTTTACCACTCAATTGTTTCAAATTTATAGACTCTCGAATATTATCTCGAATAAAATTTATGGAAGCCGTAATTGGACTCGTAACATCAATAATTTCGTCTTCAAACTTTTTCACGGTTTGCGTTTGAATAATTCTAATAATTAATTCTTGCAATGTAATATCAGCAATTGCATCTTTAGTGATAGATGTGCCCATGCATTCCTTGATTAGTTTATTAATCGTACCAGCTAATTCGATATTATTATAAAAAAAGTAATTCTCTTGGTCCAATTTCCATAAATTGTTTTTGCCTTCTTTAGGGTATTTTTCATTCAAAAAACCTAAAGTATCAGTAATAATTTTATGGTCTATGGCTAAAGCTATACATTGTGTTGGATTTTCTTTGGAGGCTTCTGGAAAATCAATTTTCATTTCTACATTTGAAGGAACAATTACTGTTTCACCAGGTAAATATTCAAATTGAGGTGTATCGAATAAATGCATGATTTTCTTTCCACGTAACATACTTGTTACTACTAAATCGTTAAATTTTAAAGGTACTAAATCTGATTTTTCGTAAGTTTCGAAAATGTTTAATTCACAATGATTTAGCGAGAAAATAGTTCTGTTTTCCACTAATGTTTTTAGCGATTTTTCGTGAGTAAGCGCAGGTGTATGAAGTAATACTTTTGAGGACATGAATTATTTCTTATATAATTTAAAAATACAAAAAAATCCCGTTCCTAAATTAATCGAAACGGGATTTTTTTATATTATTTAACTTTTATAGAATTTCTTCCACGTGTTTTTTAATATTACTTGCAATTTTTCCAATTGGTAAATCGTTTTCATCTATTCCAAACGGATCTTCAATTTCTTCTGCAATTAATTCTAAACTAGCTAAAACATAAAAAATAAAAATCACTACAGGAACAATATAATAACCCAAACTAAATACAAATCCAAAAGGTAATGTCATCACATAAAAGAAAATGAATTTCTTAATAAATGCACTGTAAGAGTAGGTAATAGGTGTGTTTTTAATTCTTTCACAAGCTCCACAAACTTCAGTAAATGATTGAATTTCAGCATTCAGGATAATCAATTGCTCACCAGAAATTTTATTAGATTTATACAAATCGTTGACTTTACTAAAAATCATTTTTGCAACTTGATTGGGTTTGTGCTTATTGTGGTCAATTTCTAAATCTAACCCTTCAAATAGCATTTTTCCTACTTCTTCATTAGTTAAATGTTTCGCTAAAATGGAAGCATAACCCGGAATTACTTTTCTAAAATAACTTTTATCGGCTTCGTTTTCTAAAATTGCAGATAATTTGATGGCTAAATTTCTAGAATTATTTACTAAACTTCCCCATAATTTTCTACCTTCCCACCAACGGTCATAAGCTGTATTCGTTCTGTAAGCTAATAATAACGACAATACAAATCCAACCGTCGTGTGCATAATGGAAATGTTTTTCACATGACTGTCATCTTTCAATTTAAAATGATGAATTTCTAAAAAACAAATTCCAGCAGAATACGCACCAATTAATAACATCATTGGAATCAGTTGTCGAAACGTATCCGATTTATGAAATTTGAATATAAATGTAATCCAGTCTTTTGGGTTGTATTGTACCATGGTTTAAGATAAAAGTAAAAAGAGCCAAGTTTAAAGTAAAAAGGTAAAAGTAAAAAGAAACAAGTTTTTTTACTAATTTAATTTTAAAGTTCCCGCTAATTCTTTCAAGTTGATTTCTGAAAGTTTTGTAACATATTGTGCGTTAGAATATCTTACTGAGGCTTCTACAAAATTTTGTTGTGCGTTTCTGAATTCAATTGTTGCAATCGTTCCAATTTTGAATTTCGCTAACGTAATATCTAAGTTTTGCTTGGCAATTTCTAAGTTCTTTTCTTCTACTTTAACTAACTCTAAATTGGTTTGATAACTTGCAAATAAAGTCGCTAATTGTGACGTTAAAGATAGTTTTTGTTGTTCTAAAAGTAAACTTGCATTTTCCACTTGATATTTCGCTACTTTTTCATTTCTGTTTTGAGTAAACCCATTGAAAATTGGCATCGAAGCTGAAACTCCATACACAAAACCTTGTCCTGATGATTGCGTTACGAATCCTAATGAAGCTTCTGAACGCGTGAAATTATAACCAGAAGTCAATCTGACGGTTGGGTAACGATTGCCTTTGACTTGTTTGAAATTCAAATCGGCGACTTTTTTAGTTAAGATTTGTGCCTGTAACTGTGGGTTTTGCTTTTCAGCAGTAGTTTTTAATTCGTTGAAATCTAAGTTTTGTTCGACCGTAATTTCTGGGTTGACTTTAAAATCAGTTTGAACATCTCGTACTAATAATTCGTTCATTCTGATTTTTGTAATTCGATACAATTCTTTCTGTTTCAGTAATAAACTTAAATCGGTATTCAAATCAACTTGTGCATTTAAAACTTCTAATTTTGATGCTTTTCCGATAGTGAATCTGTTTTTAGCGGTTGCTACTCTTTGGTTCGAAATTACAATTGCGGTATCGATCGAAGCCATCATTTGTTGTTGTTGCGCTAAGTCGAAATACGTTACATACACATCGCTAATTTTAGTTAAAATAGCCGATTGTAATTCTGATTTTCCTTGTTCTTCTAAAACTTTTAACTGTTCTCTTCTCGAAAACATTCTCATTCCATCAAAAATGGTCCAATCTAAACCTACTCCGTAACTTAAGTTCATGTTTTTAGCACCATCTAATTCTCTAACCGCTCCACCTGCTTGGGTTTGTTTCGTATCAATTTGACTATTAGAGTTGGTGAAATTTGCCGTTAACGAAGGTAACATTCCAGCTGTTCCTAAATTGTTATTGGTTTCATCAATTTTCAAATTGTTTTGGGCAATTTTGATATCGTAATTATTTTCCAAGGAAATTTTTACAGCATCTTCAAGCGTTAAAACTTCTTGAGCTTGCGCTGAAAATCCAACTAAGAAAAGAAAAGCTATTTTATATAAATTTTGCATGATATTTTTTGTGTTTTTTGCTGCGAATTATTGAATTTTTCGAATTTCTTTTATTGAATTATGTTTGCTGAAATTTTTAATTCGTGAATTAGTGCTTATATTATATTGTTTATTTTTGAATTCTGTTTTATTTTCTTGCCACGAATTGTCGAATTTTTCGAATTGTTTTAAATTTAATTCGAATTAATTATCGACTTAGTCGTTTCGAATAGCATTAATCCAAAATTTTTAATTCGTGAATTCGTGGCTTTAATTTTTTTGCAAACAATTCACGAATTTTTTATCTTCCATCTTCCATCTTCCATCTTCCAATCCCATCTTATTTCTCTAAAGCGTCTAAATTATCAAATTCTGGTCGGTGTTTTTTGGCTTTTGACCACATTAAATAGAAAGCTGGAATAACAAATAAGGTTAATATTAAAGAGAACATCGTTCCTCCAACAATTACCACTCCCATTCCAATTCTACTTGTAGAAGCGGCTCCAAGTGACATCGCAATTGGTAAAGCTCCTAATGCAATAGCTAAACTTGTCATTAAAATTGGTCGTAAACGGGCTTCTGAAGCTTCAATAATCGCTTCGTATTTTGGTTTACCTTGTTCTCGTAATTGATTGGCAAATTCTACAATCAGGATTCCGTTTTTCGTTACCAATCCGATAAGCATTACCGTTCCGATCTGACTGAAAATATTCCACGTTTGTCCGAATAACCAAAGCGAGAATAACGCTCCAGCAACTGCCATCGGCACAGTTAAAATGATAATAAACGGATCAATAAAACTTTCAAATTGTGCGGCTAAAATTAAATAAATTAATAATAAAGCCAATCCGAATGCAAAAGAAGTATTCGAACTACTTTCCACAAAATCTCTTGATTCTCCACCTAAATCTGTTGTAAAGGTTTCATCTAAAACTTTCGCTTTAATTTCGTCCATGGCTTCAATTCCATCAACCATACTTTTTCCTGGAGCTAAACCGGCAGAAACTGTAGCCGACATGTAACGATTGTTATGATATAATTGTGGCGGATTACTTTGTTCATCCACTTCCACAACATTGTCTAATTGGATTAATTCTCCAGCTTTATTTTTCACAAACATCGAAGTTAAATCCAAAGGTGCATCACGATCTTTTTGATCGAATTGTCCAATCACTTGATATTGTTTTCCATTTTGCATGAAATAGCCAAAACGTTGTCCACTCAAGGAAAGTTGTAACGTTTGCGCCACATCTAAAACCGAAATACCTAAACTTTCCGCTTTTTCACGATTGATGGTAACGTTAATTTCTGGTTTATTGAATTTTAAATTTACATCTACATTCGAGAAGGTTTCATTCTTACTCGCTTCTTCCATAAATTGAGGAATTTTTTCTCTTAATTTCTCAAAATTTGGTGCTTGTATAATATATTGAATCGGTAAACCACCTCTACGATTTACAGCAATAGTGGGTTGTTCTGAAACATTCACTTTGGCTTGTGGATATTTCTTCGTCCATTTATTTAAATTATCTACGATTTCTTTTTGCGATTTTTTTCTTTCACTTGGTTCAACTAATGCCAAACGCACACGACCCGTATTAACTGAAGAT
>MGWJ01000006.1 GCA_001800945.1 Flavobacteria bacterium RIFCSPLOWO2_12_FULL_31_7 | reverse complement strand
TATTTAAAATTTATCCTAATCCTTCAAACGGAGTTATCAATATTAATATTGCAAATTATGTAGGCGAACTACAAATTAAAGTATATGATATTAATGGAAGACAAGTTTATAATGAAAATGTAAATAACTTCAATAATTCTAATGCAATTAACTTAGGAAAATTATCAAAAGGAATTTATATTTTAAAACTTCAAGGAGAAAACGTAAACCACTCTGAAAAAGTTATTTTAGAATAATTAAAATAAAATAAGCATAAAAAAAACCTGTTACTTCATGTAACAGGTTTTTTTGTTTATAATTTATGATTTATATTTCAAAGGTAAATACACCACTTTTTTGGTTTCAAAAAACGCTTCTTCAAAAAATTGAGGTAAGTCGTAAAGTTGTACCGTTTGATAGGCAGCCAATTCTTCGCTTAAGTCTCCTCCTTTTAAATATAAAATTCCATTTTTCAATTCGTGTGTAGAGGTTTTCTTGGTTTTGTCCTTAATCCATTTCACGAAATCAGGCATGTTCGTCACAGCTCGACTCACAATGAAATCGAATTCTTCTTTTACTAACTCGGCTCTTTTTTGTTCGGCTTTTACGTTTTTCAATCCTAAACCTTGTGCTACTTCATTTACTACTTTTATCTTCTTGGCTATAATGTCAATTAAATAAAATTGAGTTTCAGGAAATAAAATAGCTAACGGAATTCCTGGAAATCCACCACCAGTTCCAACGTCTAAAACCTTGGCTCCAGGATTAAATTGTATTACTTTCGCAATTCCTAAAGAATGCAACACGTGTCTAGAATAAAGTTCATCAATATCTTTTCTAGAAATTACATTTATTTTCGAATTCCAATCATTATATAAATCATATAATTTTGTGAATTGTTCAATCTGTAAAGGTGTTAAATCGGGGAAATATTTTAAAATCAGTTCCAAATTCTTGTTTATTTTTTGCAAAAATACAATTTTTATGTGATATGATATTTATCATAATTATTTTTAGAGAAATATTAGTACATTTGTGGATTAAATATTAAATATTATATGGAAATTAAAACTCCAACTTTTTCTAGATTAGACCAAAATCAGTTTTTTAAAACCTTAAATAAAAGGGTAAATGATTATTTCAAAGAAAATAATTTAAAGAAAACTGGTAACTGGAAATTACACCTTAAAACAATAATTATGTTTACATTATTGTTTGCGCCTTTTATTGCATTATTGTTTGTAACAGTACCTGTTTGGGTATATTTATTGGCTTCAATTGTTATTGGTATTGGTATGGCTGGTGTTGGAATGAATGTAATGCACGATGGAAATCATGGTTCCTATTCTTCTAAAACGTGGTTGAATAAAATCATGGGTGGAAGTATTTATATCTTAGCAGGAAATGTCTATAATTGGCAAGTACAGCATAATGTTTTACATCATACATATACTAATATTCCTGGACACGATGAAGACTTAGATGCAGGTCGTGTAATCCGTTTTACCAAAGCAGCTAAATGGTATAGTTTTCATAAGTTTCAACACTATTATTCTATCTTTTTATATGGTTTATTAACTATTAATTGGTGCTTAACTACCGATTTCAAACAAATGGGTGCCTATTTAAAAAGAAAATTATCTTATGGAAATACACCAAACCCAAAAACACTTTGGACCGGTTTAGTAATTTCAAAATTAGTTTATTTTGGTTTTTGGATTGTGCTGCCAATGCTTTTTAGTCCAGCAAGTTGGTGGCTAATTTTAATTGGATTTTTTGTAATGCATTATACCGCTGGATTAATATTAAGTGTGGTGTTTCAATTGGCCCACATTATTGATGATACGATCAATCCGTTACCAAACGAATCTGGCGAAATGGAAAATACTTGGGCCATTCACCAATTGTTTACAACCGTTAACTTCGCTCCAAAAAATTGGATTGTAAATTATTATACAGGTGGACTAAACCATCAAATTGAACATCATATTTTTCCAAATATCAGTCACATTCATTACGATAAAATTGCTGAAATTGTTAAGCAAACCGCTATTGAATGTAGCTTGCCGTATTTTGAATACAAAACGATGAGAAGTGCAGTAATTGCCCATTTCAAGCATCTAAAAGATTTAGGACAAAAACCTCAATTAGCATAATATGTAGAAACGCAATTTATTGCGTTTCTTTATTTATATAATTTTTTAACTACCAACATGAACAACATCTTATCAGAAAGAATTAACAATCTTGCCGTTTCACAAACATTAGCCATGGCTGCATTGGCTAGAGAATTAAAACAACAAGGAAAAGACATTATTAGTTTAAGCCTAGGTGAACCTGATTTCAATACACCCGATTTTATCAAAGAAGCTGCTAAACAAGCGATTGATGATAACTATTCTACGTATCCTCCAGTTGACGGGTATTTAGATTTGAAAGAAGCTATTTGTGCGAAGTTCAAACGTGATAATAATTTAAATTACACGCCTAATCAAATTGTGGTTTCAACAGGAGCTAAACAATCTTTGTATAACATTGCTCAAGTAATGATTAATGACGGTGACGAAGTAATTTTACCTGCACCATTTTGGGTTTCTTATTTCGAAATCATCAAACTTTCTGGAGGAATTCCAGTAGAAGTACCAACTTCAGTAGATACAGATTTCAAAATCACACCTGCACAATTAGAAGCAGCCATCACACCAAAAACTAAAATGATGTGGTTCAGCTCACCTTGTAATCCTTCTGGTTCAGTTTACAGCAAAGAGGAATTAACAGCTTTAGTCGCAGTTCTTAAAAAATATCCAAACATTTACGTAGTTTCTGATGAAATTTATGAACACATCAATTATACTGGAAGCTACTGTTCAATTGGTTCAATTGAAGGTATGGAAAACAATACAATTACTGTAAATGGTGTAGCAAAAGCATTCGCTATGACGGGTTGGAGAATTGGTTATATCGGTGCGCCAGAATTCATTGCGAAAGCGTGTACTAAAATGCAGGGCCAAGTTACAAGTGGTGCCAATTCTATCGCTCAGCGTGCTACAAAAGCCGCTGTAGAAGCTCATCCTTCGCAAATTAAATATATGGTAGACGCTTTCCATAAACGCCGCGATTTAGTTTTCGGGTTAATGAAAGATATTCCCGGTTTTAAATTAAATAATCCTGATGGTGCATTTTACGTTTTCCCTGACGTATCTGATTATTTCGGTAAAACATTAAGAGGAACTGAGATTAAAGACGCAACAGATTTCGCAATGTATTTATTAGCTGAGGCCAATGTAGCAACCGTAACTGGTGACGCTTTCGGAAGTCCAAATTGTTTACGACTTTCGTACGCAACTAGCGAAGAGCAACTAATCGAAGCCATCAAAAGAATCAAAGAAGCGTTAGTTTAATATTTAATAAATAAAAATGAACCATTAAGAAATTAAGATACTTAAGAGAAAAACTTAAAGCTTAATGACTTAATGGTTTTTTAATTTTTGGGCGTTCCCTCGTTGCAGGCATATCTTATTCAAATCAATTTTGGTTAACAACGAGGTCGGGCTTTTCGTTACAATCTTTTATGAAAAATAAAAGGATTTTCACTACAATCCCTAACGCAAACCAATTTCAACATTCAACATTTTTTAAATTTTGAATATTCAATTAGTAATAACGAATTTTGAAATTTTAAACACAACTAAAAAAATGAACAAAAAAATACTACTATTAGGCTCAGGAGAACTAGGAAAAGAATTCGTTATCTCTGCACAACGCATCGGACAAACTGTAATTGCTGTTGATAGTTATGAAAACGCACCAGCCATGCAGGTCGCACATGGTTTTGAAGTCATCAACATGCTTGATGGTGCCGAATTAGACAGAATCGTAGCGAAACATCAACCGGATTTTATCGTTCCAGAAATTGAAGCCATTCGTACGGAACGTTTTTACGACTACGAAAAACAAGGAATTACTGTAGTACCTTCAGCAAAAGCAGCCAATTTCACTATGAATCGTAAAGCGATTCGCGATTTAGCAGCTAAGGATTTAGGTTTAAAAACAGCCAATTATCGTTACGCGACTTCATACGATGAATTACAAAAATCAGTTGCCGAAGTTGGAATGCCTTGCGTGGTAAAACCATTAATGAGTTCATCTGGAAAAGGACAATCGACAATCAAAACTCAAGAAGATATTGAAAAAGCTTGGAAGTATGCCGTAGAAGGTTCTCGTGGTGACATAGTGGAAGTTATCGTTGAAGCTTTCGTAAACTTTCATTCTGAAATTACTTTACTTACTGTTACTCAAAATAATAATTTACCAACATTATTTTGCGCACCAATCGGTCACCGACAAGAACGTGGTGATTACCAAGAAAGTTGGCAACCAGCCAGAGTTTCAGATGCAGCTATTTTGGAAGCACAAGATATGGCCAAAAAAGTAACCGAAGCTTTAGGTGGCGCTGGACTTTTTGGAGTAGAATTTTTCTTAACTAATGAAGGTGTGTATTTCTCAGAATTGTCTCCAAGACCACACGATACGGGAATGGTAACCTTAGCCAATACACAAAATTTTAACGAATTTGAATTGCATTTACGTGCGATCTTAAGTTTGCCTATTTTCGAAATCACACAAGAAAGAGCAGGAGCAAGTGCTGTAATTTTAGCTTCAGAAAACTCCGATAATCCAACTTTTACAGGAATTGAAAATGTTGCTTTTCAACCAAAAACGGATTTTAGATTGTTTGGAAAGCCAACTTCGAGACCTTACAGAAGAATGGGAGTGGTTTTAAATCATGATAATTTAGACACACCAATTGAAGAAATTGTGGAAAAAGCTAAATCCCTTGCTAGCTTAGTCAAAGTTGTTTCTAATTAATATAGAATATAAAAAAAACCTTCCAAGCAATTGAAAGGTTTTTTTGTATTATTTCAATATTTTAAATTTATGAATAAAGTCTTTGTATTTGTCGCTTAATGTTGCTGTATGATTCCCTTCCAACTTAATTAAATTTTCAGAAAGAATTATTTCTGTAATTTTATTTGTATTTACAATGTAATTCCGATGAGTTTTCGCAAAGGTATTTGTATCTAAAAATTCAGTTATTTTTGTTAGTGAAAGCGCTACTAAGTATTTCTCATTTAACGTGGTTATGTTGCAATATCTTTCTTCTACTTCAATGAAAATAATGTCGTCAATGGCCACTTTTTTTAAGGCGTTTTTCTTTTTTATAAACAAATGGCTATTGCCAATTACCGTGTCTTCTTCTTCACTAAAATACACATTCGTTTGCTCATAAAATTTTTCTACAGCCATTTCAATGGCATACAACACTTCTAATTCATTAAATGGTTTGAGTAAAAAACTAAATGGTTTGGTTAGTTTAGCTCTTTCAAAAATCTGACGGTCTTTAGAACTGGTTAAAAATACAAATGGTTTAGCTATGTTTGGCGTAATTGTTATTGTTTCTGCAAAAGTGATGCCTTCAGGCTGCCCGTTTAAAAATACGTCAATAATAATTACATCTACTTTATGTTGATAAAATAAGGTCAATGCTTCGGTATAATTCGTAGCTATTCCTACAATATTATAATCATTTGCAATTAAAATTTCTTTTAATGCATCACTTTCAGATTTAGTATCTTCAATTATAAGAATGTTTATTTTATTCATTAGGCATGTATTTTGGTAAAAATAATATAATTTTTGTTCCTATTCCTTCCTGACTTTCAATGTTTATTTTTCCTTCATTTTTTAATAACATTGATTTGCAAAGCTGCATTCCTAAACCTGTTCCAATTGCTTCTTTATTGAATTTTTTCGCTAATTGGGTACTTTCTTGAAGTAATTCTTTAATGACTTCTTCACTCATTCCTGTTCCCGTATCTTCTATAATAAGTTGAACATACTTCAAATCATAGTCTTTTGTGTAAATTGAAATGATTCCTTTTTCATTCGTAAACTTTAAGGAATTGTCTAATAAATTTCTTAAGATTATTTTCAAGGATTCTAAATCCATAAACACAAATGTGTTCTTGTCTATTTCTATCTTTAGCTCAATATTTTTTTCTAATACTAGTGGTTTATAATTGTATTCCACTTGTTTTATTACTGAAAATAAATGTAATGATTCTTTTTGAAAATATATTTGATTGGTTTGCTGATTCGCCCAATTGAGTAAATTGTCTAATAAATTATACGTGCTATTTGCTACAACAGCATTTTTATGTAATAAACCATCTAATTCTTCATAGTTATTAGATTTTAGATGTAGCAATAGCTTTGAATTACTAGATTTTAAGGTGTTAACAGAAGCTCTTAAGTCATGACTCACAATAGAAAATAGTTTATCTTTTGTGGCGTTTAATTCATCTAAGTTTTCTTTTTGTGTAAGAATGATTTTATTTTTTTTTATTTTTTGAAGATAAAAATATAGCCAAATACCAAATATGATTAATAATAAAAGAGCAATTATAAAAAGACCATTTCTTTGGGTTTCTCGTATTTCATTTTTGACTTGAAGCACTTCAATTTCTTTTTGTTTTTGTCTAACTGCAAACTTTTTTTCAACATTAGCCAATGCCCATATTTTATTTTGATCGGTTAAAGAATCATTCCACTTTTCTGCTTCTTTACGATAGAAGAGGGATTTTTCTAGGTTTTTTTTGTTTTCCTCAACGACGGCCATGTTTAAGGCACTCGTTTTTTTTAGGTCATATCTTTTAATTTTTTTAGACAATTGATAGGCTTTTTCAAAATAAGGAATAGCTAAATTGTCTTTATATTGGTTGTAATATAAATTCGCGATATCTCCATAAGCACCAATTAATAAAATAGTGTCTTTTTCTTTTTCTTGAATTTTAGTGCCTTTTAATAAATAAAATTCAGCTTTTTCATAATCATTTAGATGCAGATAACAAATCCCTAAATTATGATTTAATTCTCCTTTTTTAATGTTAAAAGAGTTTGTTTCATCGAGGTTTTCAAATTCTGTAAAGTAATTGATGGCTTTTTGAAATTCATTTTGCTCCAATGCAATTTGACCTAAAAAATTTTTTGTGGTTTTATAAAATTGAAATTCTTTTGAGATTTTATGAAATGAATTTTTAGCTTCATTAAGTATTCTTTTCTCTTTAAAACTCACGCCTCTAAAAAAGTGACAATAATTATCCAATTCCGATATTTTTTTGCCGGAACTTAATTGTTTCATGGAATAAACCAAAGTAGAATCCCAATTTTTTTTAAAAAAGAAGGATTGTGCTTTGTTGAAATTTACTTCACTAGTGAATTGGCTGTACGAATTTTTTATTTTTTTCTCAAATAAACGATGGAAATTCTGTTGAGAAAATAAAAAATTTATACAAGTAAAGTATGCTAAAAAAAATAATATTTTGATTGGTTTGCTTCTCAAAGTTTTTTTTTCAAATATACATTGAAAAAATAAAAAAACAGAGGGATTGCCTCTGTTTTTTGTAAGAAAATGTTTAGTTGGCGCTTATGATTGCACAGTTGTATAGGTTCCTCTTGATGTTCTTGGATCTTCATTCCATACAAAAGTTTCAATAGTCTCAGGTTTATCTGATAATTCAATTGTAAAGTTTACTTGGTAACTCATAAATTCCGAAGCCTCTGTATCTGGTGCTGTATATGCAAGATAAAAGGTAGGTGTTTTCTGTAAATCATCATAAAAAACAGTGATTTTTTCTATATTTTGCGCTACATCAATAAACGCTACAGCACTTACTTCAAGTGTTCCGTTTTCATAGTAAGCTTCTGCTAAAGGCTGTAAAGGTTCACTTGATCTTGCTCTAGTGAATGAAATTACACTATTTAATGAGGTAAAACTTGAGGAAATTTCTTTTCCTGGCGGTACTATTATTGTACCAGTTGAGTTTGTTGATGTCATGGTTAGTATGCTTTTTTAGTTAATGATGGAACCAAAATCGTCAATTTTGACGATTTTGATTTCCAAAATTAATAATTAATTTTTTACTATTTTAATCATTTTAGATTTTCCTTCCGATATGATTTTCACAAAATAAGTAGCAGCAGGAAGAGCAGATAAATCTAATACAACTTCATTGTGTTTTGTTTTATTAGTTATTAATTGTTGTCCTAATAAATTGAAAACTTGAACTTCTTCAATAATATTATCGTAACTAATATTTAAAATTGCAGAAGTAGGGTTAGGGTAAAATGTAAAGTTTGTACTGTCAAAACTCTCATTAGCCAAAGTGGTTACAGTAACACAACTAGAAGTGCTAACACATCCACCAAGAGTAATTTCGACTTTGTAATCTCCTACAATTGTTGGAGTATATGTTTGATTTGTTTCTCCTGTTAGAACTATATTTGGACATTGAATCCATTGGTAAGTTGCGCCAGTTTGTGTAGCTTCTAATATTCCAGAGTTTAATGTAACATTAGTATCTATTGCAGTTGGTTCAGTAATTGTGTAATTACGAGTTGCAGTACAACCATTTGCATCTGTTACAGTTACAGTATAAGTTCCAGCCGCAAGTCCAGCCGCTGTAGCTGAAGTTCCACCCGATGGCGCCCAAGAATAAGTATATCCTGAAGTTCCACCTGAAGGAGTAACTGTAGCTGTTCCGTTTGAACCACCATTACAAGACACATTTGTTTGTGATCCTGTAGTTATATCTATTGCAGTTGGTTCAGTAATTGTGTAATTACGAGTTGCAGTACAACCATTTGCATCTGTTACAGTTACAATATAAGTTCCAGCCGCAAGTCCAGCCGCTGTAGCTGAAGTTCCACCCGATGGCGCCCAAGAATAAGTATATCCAGGAGTTCCACCTGAAGGAGTAACTGTAGCTGTTCCGTTTGATCCGCCATTACAAGATACATTTGTTTGTGATCCAGTTGTTATATCTATAGCGGTTGGTTCATTAATATTAAATATTTGAGATGCGGTACAACCGTTTGCATCAGTAACTGTACATGTCCAAGTTCCAGCTGTTAATCCAGTAACAAAAGTAGTTCCGTCACCTATTGGATTTCCTGGAGTCCAATCATAAGTATATCCTCCAGCACCGCCAGAAGCAGTATTTACAGAAGCCGCCCCATTTGATCCGCCGAAGCATGCTATATTAGTTTGTGATGCAGGAGTTAGAGAAATAATAGCTGGTTGCGTTACAGTTACATTCACTGTTCCTGTACATCCATTAGCATCCGTAATTGTTACAGAGTAAGTTCCAGCTGCAAGTCCAGTTCTATCTTCAGTTGTTGGGCCACTAACCCAGTTAAAAGTATATGGTCCAGTTCCGCCAGTTGGAGTTAAATTGATGGCTCCGTTTGAACCTCCAAAACAAGCAACATTTGTTACTACTGTAGTTCCAGAAACAGCAGAAGCTGGCTGCGTTACAGTAATTCCAGAAATCGTACCAGTACATCCATTAGCATCCGTAATTGTTACAGAATAAGTTCCAGCTGCAAGTCCAGTTCTATCTTCAGTTGTTGGGCCACTAACCCAGTTAAAAGTATATGGTCCAGTTCCTCCAGTTGGAGTTAAATTGATAGCTCCAGTATTTCCTCCGAAACAAGCTATATTCGTAACTACAGTAGTTCCTGAAACTGCAGTAGCTGGTTGTGTTACAGTTGCATTCACTGTTCCTGTACATCCATTTACATCCGTTATTGTAACAGAATAAGTCCCAGCAGTAAGTCCAGTTCTATCTTCAGTTGTAATTCCGCCAACCCAGTTAAAAGTATAAGGAGGAGTTCCTCCGGTTGGAGTTAAATTGATTGCTCCAGTATTTCCTCCGAAACACGCCACATTAGTGACTACAGTTGTTCCTGAAACTGCAGAGGATGGTTGTGTTACAGTTACATTAAGAGTTCCTGTACAAGCATTGGCATCCGTTATCGTAACAGAATAAGT
>MGWJ01000005.1:14124-26250 GCA_001800945.1 Flavobacteria bacterium RIFCSPLOWO2_12_FULL_31_7 | reverse complement strand
GTCTGTGTCTTCACCGTTATCGTGGTTTACGAATTTTCCAGTTAGCCAATAGTATTCTTTTCCCATTGGGTTAGTGCGTTTGTCAAATTCTTCTTCCCAAGCTGCTTTCGCTTGACGACAAATTTTAATGCCTTTTATGTTATCCGTTTTCGGAAAATTGACGTTTAAAATCACACCTTCTGGTAAACCTTTTTCTAAAACTTCTACTGCAATTTTTTTGATGAAAGGTTTGATGTTTTCAAAATTCGCATCCCAACTATAATCGCACAATGAAAATCCTATAGAGGGAATCCCTTCAATGCCGCCTTCAACTGCTGCACTCATCGTACCAGAATAAATGACATTTATTGAGGAATTCGATCCGTGATTTACGCCAGAAACACATAAGTCTGGTCTAGTTTTCATAACTTCGTGAACACCCATTTTTACACAATCAACAGGTGTTCCTGTGCAACTATATGCGTTTTGGGTTCCTAAAAAATCAGGTATGTGTTTCAATTCTAATGTGCTATTTATCGTGATGGCATGACCCATTCCGCTTTGTGCGCTATCTGGAGCGATAATATAAATTTCACCTAATTCGTGCATCACTTCTGTTAAGGCTTTTATTCCTGGAGCTGCAATGCCATCATCATTAGTAATTAGAATTTTTTTCATTGGACTGAAGTGTTAAATTATTTGCTAATTTATCATATTTTATGATTTTATTGTGTATAAAAATATTAAATTTGTTTTCTTCTGTTTAAACTTGGAAGAGAATACATTTTTGGCACGATTTTAGAATTTAGAAATGAAAAATATAATAGAATTTATGAAAAGAAATTATAGGATTTTATTGGTAGTAGGAATATTAGCTGCAGGATTGTGGAGTTTTATTCCGTCACAAAAAGCGTCTGGTGACGAGAAAGATAAAATGTTGATAGAGTTATTGTCTTTTGTCTTAGAAAAAGGTCATTTTTCACCAATTGAACTTAACGATAATTTCTCTAAAAAAGCGTATGCATCTTATATTGAATCGTTAGATCCAACTAAAAGATATTTCATTCAATCAGATATTAATGAATTTCAAAAATATGAAACTTCAATTGATGACATGATTAGAAATAAAGATTTGTCTTTTTTCGATTTAACATACAAAAGATTAATGCAAAGAATGAAAGAATCGAAAGTCATTTATACCTCAATACTTTCGAAACCTTTAAATTTAAATGATGAGGAAACGATAAACGTAGACTATGAAAAGTTGCCCTATGCTGCCACAATGAAAGATTTAGATCAGCGTTGGAGAAAACAATTAGAGTTTGCTGTTTTAAGTGACATTACGGATAAAGAAGATATTCAGAAAGCAGTTGAAACAGATAAAGAAAATCCAGAAGCATCGGATAAGAAAGAAACCGTTAAATCTGAGCCAAAAACTTTCGAAGAATTAGAAGCTAAAGCCAGAAAAACAACGGAAAGTAATTTAAATAATAATTTCAGTTTTATTGCAGAATTAACTCGTGAAGATTGGTTTTCAATTTATATCAATGCCATTGTAACGCAATATGACCCGCATACGTATTATTTTTCTCCAGAAGATAAAGAGAAATTTGATGTAAGTATGAGTGGAA
Source organism: Flavobacteria bacterium RIFCSPLOWO2_12_FULL_31_7 (assembly GCA_001800945.1). Taxonomy (GTDB): domain Bacteria; phylum Bacteroidota; class Bacteroidia; order Flavobacteriales; family Flavobacteriaceae; genus Flavobacterium. The sequence continues at coordinate 24,640 of MGWJ01000005.1, read as the reverse complement.
AATTTGAAGGAATTGGCGCACGTTTGCAAAAGAAAAATGAAGGAATTGAAGTTTCAGAACTTATTAGTGGTGGACCAGCTTGGAGAGGAAAAATGCTGGAACAAGGCGATGTGATTATCAAAGTAGGTCAAGGAAATGAAGAACCTATTGATATTTCTGGAATGCGTTTAGACGATGTGATTAAAAAGATAAAAGGACCAAAAGGAACTTTAGTCAAACTTACCGTTAAAAAAGTGGACGGAAGTGTGAAAGTAATTCCAATTATGAGAGATGAGGTGGAAACAGAAGAAACTTTTGCCAAATCGACGGTAGTGAATAAAGATGGAAAATTATTCGGGGTGATTTATTTACCAAAATTTTATCAATCTTTTGAAAACAAATCGCAAAGAGATGCTTTTAAAGATGTAGCTCAAGAAGTAGAGCGATTAAAAGCTATGAATGTTCAAGGAATTGTAATGGATTTACGTGACAATGGTGGTGGTTCTTTAGAAACAGTTGTAAAAATGACTGGATTATTTATTGATAAAGGTCCAGTAGTTCAAGTAAAACCAGCAAATGGGAAAGCACAAGTACTTCCAGATAATGATCCAAAAGTACAATGGGATGGCCCGTTAGTAGTGATGATAAATAATTATTCGGCTTCAGCTTCAGAAATTTTTGCTGCAGCGATTCAAGATTATAAAAGAGGAATTATTATCGGAAGTAAACAATCATACGGAAAAGGAACGGTTCAAAATGTATTTGAATTGAACGAATTTGTTCGCGGTAACCAATATGGAGATTTAGGTGCTTTGAAAACAACAACTCAAAAGTTTTATAGAGTAAATGGTGGTTCTACACAATTAGAAGGTGTGAAAAGTGACATTGTAATGCCAGATCGTTTTAGTTTTATGGAAACTGGTGAAAAAGATGAAAAAAGTGCTTTGCCTTGGGATAAAATTGAACCAGCAGTTTATTCGCCATTGAATGTAAGTTTTGATAAAGTAATTGCAAATAGTAAAAGTAGAATTGCAGCTAATGAAAGTTTTAATTTAATTACTGAAAATGCGAAATGGATTAACGATAGAAAAGAAGACAATACGATTAGTTTAAATTATTCGTCTTATAAAAAAGAATTAGCTGAAATTGAAGCTCAAACTAAAAAATTCAAAGCTATTGAAAAGTTTAAAAATAATTTAGTGTTTACTTCTTTGCCGTATGAATTAGAATTAATGGCTAAAGATGAATTACTAAAAGAAAAACGTGACAGATGGCATGCAGAATTAGTAAAAGATGTTTACATGACTGAAACCTTAAATGTTTTAAATGATTTAACTTCTAAAGACATAAACACAACTATAGTTAAAGGTCAGAAAGCTAAGAAAGTTAAAGAGAAAAAATTAGCTTCAAAGTAATAAGTAAAAAACAAAAATGATTAATATAAAAAATGCCATTCAATTTGAATGGCATTTTTTATTTAATCTGATAAAAAAGCTTATCTGATTTTGTCTAATTTAATTTGAGCTTTTTCTAATTTGTTTTGTAGTTCTGTACTTTTTTTAAGAAGCTTTTCTATTTTTTCTTGACGTTTTATTTCGTCATTTGGAGATAATTTTCCTTTCTTTTTGTCTTTCTCGAACTTCTCTTTTTCGTTATCTAATTTCTCTTTGTTTTTAAGTACATCCTTTTTTAAATCGGCTACTTTGTTTCTTGCGTCAGTAAGTTTTTCTCTTTCTTTTTCAATTCTTTTTCGCTCTTTGTCTGCTTCTTTTCTTGCTTTTTCTGAAGCTTTAAGTTCTTTTGCTAAAGCTTCCTTTTCTTTTTCAGCTTCTTTTTTTGCTTTTTCTAAATCTTTTTGTTGTTCTTTGGCTTCTTTTTCAGCTTTTTGAGCCTCTTTTTCCGCTTCTTTTTTGGCTTTTTCTTGATTTTTTAAAGCTTCTAATCTTTCTTTTTCAATTTTAGCAAATTCTACTTTTTTAATAGAATCATTTGCTCTTGTAATAGAATCTGTTTTAATTTCTTGCGAATTTACGTTTGTTGCAAACAAACCGAATGCCATTAGCATTAACATTTTTTTCATAATTTCAATTTTTTAGTTCCCCATATTTTTGTTTACTTTTACAAAGATAATAAACTTAATTATGCGAAAATTCTTTTTAAATATATTTGTTGTTTTGGCTTTTTCATCTTGTCAAATTAAAAATGAAAATACAACAACTACAGAGACAACAATTGTACCAACTTCAGAAGTTGTGAATGAAACTTCTGGTTTTTCTTATTTACCAACATCAACTACAAATACTGTTTATGAACATAAAGGGTATACGTTTTCATATTCAGAATCTCATGAACAAAGCGAATGGGTGGCGTATGAACTAGAAGATGGAAAGTGGAAATATGCAAATTTAGAGCGTCCACTTTTTGAACAAGATCCAATCGTAAAAACCGAATCGGCACACTGGAGAAATTATAAAAAATCGGGTTATACGAAAGGACATTTGTGTCCGGCTGGCGATAGAAAACAATCTCAGGAATTGTTTGATGAAACTTTTTTTACAAGTAATGCTTCGCCACAACTATACGATTTTAATGCGGGTGTTTGGAATCGTTTAGAAAACAAAGTGCGCTATTGGGCTGGAAAATACGATGGAATTTATGTAATCACTGGCGGCGTATTATCAGACGATTTAGAAACAATTGGTAGCGAAGAAGTTTCAGTGCCAAAATATTTTTACAAAGTATTATTAACGAAAGACAAAACCAGAATGATTGCTTTTTTAGTACCTCATGAAAAATCAAATCAACCGTTATATGAATTCGTAGTGTCTGTAGACGAATTAGAACAAAAAACAGGAATTGACTTCTTTCCGAAATTAGATGATGCTACAGAAAATAAATTAGAAGCCAGTAAAGATTATAAAGGATGGAGTTTTTAGAATTAAAAATTTAAATTTTATTTAGTTTAATGTAGAAATATTCTCTTTTTGCAGAAGAATTTCCACCACATTCTAAAAACACTTTGTTGTCATGGATATAAGCATTGCTTACTGACCAGTTTCTACAATATTTTATAGAGAACTCTTTGTTTTTCTTGATATCTCCATTATTCTGAATATTCCAAATTTGGATAATTTCCTGATAATCTGTGTATTCCTTTTCAATACTTAGTATATTATTATTAAATATTTTAGGCTCTCCAATTAATGTATCTAATTTGTTGTTTTTATTGTTGTAGAGATAGTAATAGTTTTGCATTGGATCTTGTGCAATTATAGAAAACCAATTTCTATTCTTATTTTCGCCAAGAACTTTATATTCTAATATTTCTTTATCTATATTATCTTTAAAAAAAAATATTTGAATTAGGAATTATTATCTTATCATTTACTTTTTTTAAATCACAAATACTGTCGAAAGTTTCAAAATCGATTTTGTGTTTATAGAAACTAATACTATCAGTTAACTTTAGATTTTCACATAGAAAAGTAGTTTTATCTTTTTTTGATGTACAACTTATAAGTAAGAAACCAAGAAATAGAAATAGTAATTTTTTCATAAAAATTATTTTAAAATTCCTACCACTCATTCACTTTATTCGCATCTAACTTAATAAAGATAAAAAGCATAATGGTAAACGCCCATAAACTTGAACCTCCATAAGAGAAAAAGGGTAGTGGTACGCCAATGGTTGGGAATAAACGAATTAACATCGCAATATTTACAAAAAAGTGGGTAAATAAATATGTGGCAACGCAATAACCATAAACGCGGCTAAATCGGGTTTTTTGTCGTTCGGCTAAGTATAAAATTCGGATGAATAAACATACGAATAAACTCATCACTAATAGGTTTCCAACAAAACCCCATTCTTCTCCAACGGTTGTAAAAATATAATCGGTATGTTGTTCGGGTACAAAACCTCCTTTGGTTTGTGTGCCTTGTAAATATCCTTTTCCTAACAATCCACCAGAGCCAATGGCAATCATCGATTGATGTAAATTATAACCTTCGGCTTTCATGTTTACATCTTTTCCTAACAGTACATTAATTCGGTCTTTTTGATGAGGTTCTAAGACGTTATCATACATATAACTTACTGAAAAAGCAAAACTAGAAATAGCGATAAATATCAATCCATAAACAATCGGGTTTCGAGAAATTAGTCGATTGAAGATATAATGAATCACCATAAAAATTGCAATAAACGATATTAAGAAAATCGGTTTTACAATTAAGGCTAATAAAAATGTAGCTATAGCAATGGCGCCTGTCCACAAATACCATCCAGGTAATCCTTCTCTAAATAAAACAAAAATAAGTGATAAAAATATCATCGCACTTCCGGCATCAGGCTGCATTAATATCAGAAAAACGGGAAGTCCAATGATTGCAAAAGCGATATATTGAAAGTTTTTCTTGGCTAGATTGACTTGTGCATCACTCAAATATTTTGACAATAATAAAGCAACGGCTGTTTTAACAAATTCAGAAGGTTGGAACCCAAATCCACCAAATTGATACCAGTTGGTTTGACCTTTTTTAGAAACTCCAAAAACAAATAGTCCAAGAAGTAATGCGATTCCAACACCGTAAAATACAAAGGAAAACCGTTCAAAAACTTTAGAATCAACAAATAAAATAGAAAAAATAATGGGTATTGTAATAATGATGAAAATCATTTGTCTTCCATAATTCAAACTAAAATCAAATGTATATTCTTGATCTGGTGGTACGGTTACAGAATAAATAGTCATCCATCCAAAAATCACTAGGATGATGTATAACAAAATTGTTATCCAGTCGATGGAATTACTAATATCTTGGTTCTTCATTTTATTTTTTTAAAGAATCTTTTTTATTACTGACTTGTTTTTTCTTTTTTTCTTCCTCAATTTCTTTCTTCGATTTCAACTTCATACGAAGCGAGTCCACTTTAGTTAATTTAGGCTTATTGATAGAATCTTTGCTTGGATATAATTTTCGATATTGCCAGTTTAGATTACCTTCTAACATTCGTTTTTCTAAATCTTTTCGGGTAATTTTTTTGTTCAAATATTTTTCAATCATTAAAGTAGCAATTGGTCCAGCCCAAGTGTTTCCGTAATGTCCGTTTTCTACGATTACTGCAATAGCAATTTTTGGTTGTATTCTTGGAGCAAAAGCAACAAATTCCGAGTGATCTTCAAGTTGTACGCGTTTACCATTTATTTTAGCAAAGTTTTCCGCAGTTCCTGTTTTTCCACAAATTTCCAAACCTTCAACTCCTAATCCATAGGCTGTTCCATGATTGTATACGTCAAATAAACCGTTAACTATCGGGTCAAAATGTTTTCTGTCGATAGTCGTTTGATGTTTGGTCGTATATTTAGCATCTATTTTTTTTCCTTTAATACTTTTGATGATATGAGGTGTGTAATAGTATCCTCTGTTGGCAATTGTTGCCATCATATTTGCCAATTGAATTGGTGTCATAGAAACTTCACCTTGGCCAATAGAATTTGAAATAATGGTTGTAGCACGCCATCCACCATTTGGATAAAAACGTTCATAAAATTTAGATGTAGGAATATGCCCTTTTCTTCCAGGAGGCAAATCGTAACCCATAAAATTCCCTAATCCAAAACTTTTTAAATGGTTGGCCCAAGCATTGACGCCATCTTTTGGTTTTTTATATTTTTCAATAGTACGTTTGTAAGTATTTGCAAAATATGTATTGCAGGATTTATAAATTCCGAAGTTGAGCTTAATTACTCCTCCAGGACAATGGCATTTCATAAAAGCGCCACGACCATAAGAAAACCCGTGACTACAAGTAAAGGAAGTTTCTTCGTTAATCACTCCTTCTTGTAAACCAACTAATCCAGTTAAAATTTTAAATGGCGAACCAGGTGGAAATTCTCCAAGTAAACCTCTGTCAAATAAAGGTTTTGCAATAGAGTCATGATATAATTTTGTGTAGTTTTTTGAGCGTTGTCTTCCTACTAATAATGCGGGATCGTATGACGGTGCCGTAACTAGAGCTAAAATTTCACCAGTACTTGGTTCAATTGCTACAATTCCACCACGTTTGTTTACCATCAATTCTTCTCCGTATTTTTGAAGATCTCCATCGATAGAAAGGGTAACATCCATTCCTTGTTTGGCAATGGTATCGAATTTCCCTTCTTTATACGAACCAATTTCACGGTTATGTTTGTCTTTTAAAATATATTTTACTCCTTTCACACCACGTAAAATATCTTCGTAAGCTTCTTCAACACCTTGTCTTCCAATTAAATCACCACTTTTGTAATAGGGCTTTTTGGCAATAATTGCGTCATTTACTTGTGTGATAAATCCAAAAACATTTGCACCATGTTTAGTTTGGTATTCTCTTAGCGCCCGTTTTTGAATATAAAATCCATTATATTTTCTTATTTTTTCTTGGAAACCAGCAAATTCCATTTTGTTTAACTGCGCTAAAAAAAGCTAAGGTAGTCTAGGACTGTAAACTTTTGCTTTAGCAATTTTTTCTAAAAATTCAGGTTTGGTAATTTGAAGAATTCTACAAAATTCAAGTGTATCAATTTCTTTCACTTCATTTGGTACCACCATAATATCATAAGATGGTTGGTTGGCTACAAGAAGTTTACCGTTTCTATCATAAATATAACCTCTTTCCGGAAAGTCGTATTTAATTTTTATGGCGTTATTTTCTGACTTAATTTTTAGAGTGTCATCGATAATTTGTAAATAAAAAAGACGCGCCAATAAAATTATGGAAGATACAATGATAATGGTTGGTAATAAGGTCTTTCTCATCGTTTGTTAGGTTTGATTAAATAGATACTGATGATACAAATTATAAACGTGAAAAGTGTACTTAAAATGGTACGAGTAATGACTTCAAAAAACAGATCAAAACGATACAATTCTAAGCTGAAAAGCACTAAATGATGGAATAGGATGGCCGACATAATAAATGTAAATCGGTCTACAGATAGTTTATCTGCAATTCTAATGGTCTGATATTCGTAACTTAAACCAAAAGCGAATTTTAAAAAACCTGGTCTAAAATATGCTAAAAGCAAACAGGCTGTTGCATGAACTCCGCCGCTATCACAAAATAAATCCATAATTAAACCCAAACAAAAACTTGCGGCAATAAATCCAGATTTGTTAGAGTTAATTGGATATAAAATGATAAAAAGTATATACAAATACGGATTTATCCAACCACCAAATTTGACTTGTTCTAAAACAACAATTTGTATCGTTAATAAAACAATAAAACGGATTAAATTTAAAATGAAGTTACTATTCATTATTTTTTAGTTGGATCTTTTTCGGTTTCTGTTTCCAGCGTTTGTTGTTCTTTTTTCTTTTTGTTTTCAATTACATAAACATACCCTAAAGAAGTCATATCATTGAATAATCGTACGTTGATTACAAATTTATTAGTAGCTTTTTCTTCAAAAATTTTATCAATTTTTCCAATAGGAATGTTTTCAGGAAAAATAGCAGATTGAGCTCCAGTTACGATGGTGTCCCCTTTTTTTAAGGTGGCCAATTTTGGAACATCAATTAATTGTACATAACCTGCATTTTTACCATCCCAAGTGATTGATCCAAAATGATCAGAATTTTTTATCTTTCCGTTTAAAGAGTTTTTAGTGTGTAGAATGCTAATTACCGTGGCGAAATTTTTCGAAGTTTTTTCAATAATTCCCACTACACCTCTGTCGCTAATTACACCCATGTCAGATTTTAATCCTTCAAAAGTTCCTCTGTCTAAAGTTAAGAAATTTTCTTGCTTACTGTAAGAATTCTTAATGACTTTGGCTCTTCGTACCACAAAATTGGATAAAATGTCTGGTACTACAATTTTCCCTTCTAAAATGGTGTCTTTTTTATTGAAAAGAATTTCTTTTAAGCGAGCATTTTCTCTGGCTAAATCGTCATTTTTTTGTCGTAATCCAAAATAATCTTTTACGCTACTAATTTGGTTATAAGTATAACCAGACACGGCGTTAGAAGAATTAATATACTGGCTTCTGTGGTAAGAATGCGATTTTACCGTAAGTGTTAATGAAACACCCAAAAGCAGCAAAAACAGCAATTTATAGCTGTTTTTTATAAGAAAATTTATAATTTGCTGCATGTATTACGTGCTTATTTAATTAAGATATTTTTATACTTTGGTAAGTTTTTAAGTGCCATTCCAGTTCCACGAACCACTGCTCTTAGTGGGTCTTCAGCGATGTAAACTGGTAAATCAGTTTTTAACGAAATACGTTTGTCTAGTCCTCTTAACATCGAACCACCACCAGCTAAATAAATACCAGTATTGTAAATGTCTGCTGCTAATTCTGGAGGAGTTTGAGAAAGCGTTTCCATAATCGCGTCTTCAATTCTTTGGATAGATTTGTCTAATGCTTTAGCAATTTCTCTATATGAAACATCTACTTGTTTTGGTTTTCCAGTTAATAAGTCACGCCCTTGAACCGACATATCTTCTGGAGCACTTTCTAAATCTTCGATAGCAGCACCAATTTGAATTTTGATTTTTTCAGCAGTTGTTTCACCCACAAATAAATTGTGTTGTGTTCTCATGTAGTAAATGATATCATTAGTGAAAACATCACCAGCAATTTTCACTGATTTGTCACAAACAATTCCTGCCAATGCAATGACTGCAATTTCCGTAGTTCCACCACCTATATCCACAATCATGTTTCCTTTTGGTTGCATGATGTCAATTCCGATACCAATTGCTGCTGCCATTGGCTCGTGAATTAAGTACACTTCTTTTCCGTTTACACGTTCTGCTGATTCTTTTACAGCACGCATTTCCACTTCGGTAATTCCAGAAGGAATACAGATTACTAAACGTAGGGCAGGAGTGAATAATTTTTTCTTTAAAGCTGGAATACTTTTGATGAACATTTGAAGCATTTTTTCAGAAGCATCAAAGTCGGCAATAACTCCATCTTTTAATGGACGAATTGTTTTTATGTTTTCATGAGTCTTTCCTTGCATCATGTTGGCTTCTTTTCCAACAGCAATTATTTTTCCAGTTATTCGGTCCCTTGCTACAATAGAAGGGCTATCTATTACAACTTTATCGTTGTGAATTATCAGTGTATTTGCGGTACCAAGGTCAATTGCGATGTCCTCGGTCATGAAGTCAAAAAATCCCATATTTATATCAAGGGTTTAGTATTTTGTATGTTTATATTCAACTAACAAAAGTATAAAATTAATTTGGAATTATTTAAAATAAAAACGCATTAAAAAATAATTTTTTAATGCGTTTTAAAATATAGGTTTTGTGGGTAATTTTTAGTGTTTGAAATGACGAACTCCTGTCATTACCATTGCTACTTTATTGTCGTTGCAATAGTTGATGCTTAATTCGTCTTTTATAGAACCTCCTGGTTGAATAATTGCTGTGATTCCTGCTTTGTTGGCAATTTCTACACAATCTGGGAAAGGGAAAAATGCGTCACTTGCCATCACTGCTCCAGTTAAGTCAAATTCGAAAGATTTTGCTTTTTCAATCGCTTGATTTAAAGCATCAACTCGTGAAGTTTGCCCTGTTCCTGAAGCGCACAACTGACGATTTTTTGCAAAAACAATCGTGTTTGATTTCGTGTGTTTACAAATTTTTGAAGCGAAAAGTAAATCTTCAATTTCTTCTTCTGTTGGAGCTGTTAAGGTTACCTTTTTTAAAATGTCTTTAGAATCTGTAATATTGTCTTTATCTTGAACTAAAATTCCGTTCAAACAAGTACGAACATTTTTAGTAGGCAAGGCTACATCGTTAATTACTAATATGATTCTGTTCTTTTTTTCTTCTAAAATATCAATCGCTTCTTGGTCGTATGAAGGTGCGATTACTACTTCGCAAAATAATTTATTTATTTCTTCTGCTGTTGCTAAATCAATATTTCCATTGGCAATTAAAACACCACCGAAAGCAGATGTTGGATCACCAGCTAACGCATCTAAATAAGCTTCTTTCATGGACGCTCTAGTAGCTAGTCCGCAAGCGTTGTTGTGTTTTAAAATAGCAAATGTTGGTTCGTTATTTTTAAATTCATTCATTAAATTTACAGCAGCGTCAACATCAAGTAAATTGTTGTATGATAGTTCTTTGCCGTGTAATTTTGTGAACATTTCATCAAATTCTCCAAAGAAAAATCCTTTTTGATGTGGATTTTCTCCGTAACGTAAAACTTGTCCGTTTTCTTCACTAATTTTTAAATAGGTATCTTCTGTGTTGAAGTAGTTAAAAATGGCAGTATCGTAATTTGAAGAAGTATGAAAAGCTTTTGTAGCTAATAATTTTCTTTGTTCGATAGAAGTAGAACCGTTGTTTTCACTGTAAAAACCTAAGAAAGTGGCATATTCATCTACAGACGCAACGATTGTGGTATCTTTAAAGTTTTTTGCTGCGGCACGAATTAATGAAATTCCTCCAATATCAATTTTTTCAATGATATCAGCTTCGCTAGCACCAGAAGCAACCGTTTTTTCAAATGGATATAAATCAACA
>MGWJ01000005.1:11207-14060 GCA_001800945.1 Flavobacteria bacterium RIFCSPLOWO2_12_FULL_31_7 | reverse complement strand
ATTACCAAATCAATTTGTGGAATATCAAATTCAGTCATTTGCACCATATCACTTTCATTGTCTTGACGGTTTAAAATTCCACCAAAAATTTTCGGGTGCAAAGTTTTTACTCTTCCGCCTAAAATTTCAGGGAAAGCGGTAATGTCTTCTACAGCTACCACAGGGACATTTAATTTTTGAATGAAATCTTGCGTTCCTCCAGTAGAATAAATCGTTACATTGTTTTGGTGAAGTGCTTTAATAATTGGTTCTAAACCGGTTTTGTCAAATACAGAAATTAAGGCTGATTTGATTTGTTTTGTGTGAGTCATTGTGTTGTTGTTTGTTTTGAAGTGCAAAAGTAAGTATTTGAATAAGAAAATGCAATAATTTCATTTTCTAAATTACAATAAAAACCTTCAAAATTTGATTCTTTAAAATGTAACAATTTTTGCTTTTTTGCTACATATATTCAGAATATTGATTTTATGATACTATACATACGTTTATTAAAAGAAAGTTTTGCTTTTGCAATTAATGCTTTGAGAAACAATAAATTACGAACTTTATTGTCTTTGTTAGGCGTTACGGTTGGTATTTTTTCTATTATTGCCGTTTTAGCTGCTGTGGATTCTTTGAAAAAAAATATTGTAGATAGCTTAGATGGTATGGATAAAAATACCATTTATCTGTTCAAATATTCATTCGGACCAACAGATGTGGAAGAATGGAAACGTGACCAATTTCCACATGTGAAATATGAAGAGTATCAGTACTTACAGAAAAATATGGATGATATAGACAAAATATCTTTTAATTTTTTTACTGGAAATCAAACCATAAAATATGATGACAATACAGTGAATTCTATTCGAGTAAAGCCATCTACAAATGAATTTTTTGAAATTGAACCTTTTAAAGTTGAAAAAGGAAGGTTGTTTAACGAATCGGAATCTAATTCGGGAACTTCCGTAATTGTTATTGGTAGTGAAGTGGCAGAAGGTTTATTTAAAGGAAATGAACCGATTGGAAAACAAATTCGTTTATACGGACAACGTTACACAGTAATTGGTGTTTTGAAAAAAATGGGAGAAAACATGTTTGGAGATTCTAATGATGTAGCCGTATTTTTACCAGTAAATAATATTAGAAAATTGTATGGTGATAATAGCAATATTTTTACGCCGGCTATTTTAGTTAAGCCAAAAGAAGGGGTTGATATTGAGGAATTTAAAGCGGAATTAACCAATAAAGTTAGAAATGTTAGAGGTTTAAGAGCTGGAGAAATTAATAATTTCTTTGTAAATATTCTTTCTGGATTTACAGATTTTATTGATGATATTGTTGGACAGATGAACGTAGCCGGTTGGGGAATTAGTATTTTTTCACTTTTAGTAGGTGGATTTGGAATTGCAAATATCATGTTTGTTTCTGTAAAAGAACGAACTAACTTAATCGGAATTCAAAAAGCATTAGGTGCCAAAAACAGGTTTATTTTGTTTCAGTTTTTATTTGAAGCGGTTATTTTAGCCATGTTTGGTGGATTAATTGGTATTGTTTTGGTTTGGATAATTGCGATGATTTTAACGAGCGCATTAGATTTTAAATTCGTATTAAGTACTTCAAATGTAATTTTAGGATCTAGTTTGTCAGTTATTATTGGTTTGATTTCCGGAATTTTACCAGCAATTTCCGCTTCTAAGTTAGATCCAGTGGAAGCTATTCGTACAGGAATGTAAAATATTGATTTTATGTTGTATAAAATTAATTTTATATTATTTTTGTATTCTTAATCCCCTAGTTTGAATGTGCGGAATTTCCGGTTTTATTAATAAAAATCTCTCTGATAATAATACGCAAATCTTAATCAAAGGTTTGAGCGAACTTCAAGCACACCGTGGTCCTGATTTTTCTGGAGCTTGGAATAAAGCTTCAAATGCTCATTTTTTTCACCAAAGATTATCGTTGATTGATGGTAACAGTCGTTCCAATCAACCTTTTTATTCGGATGATTTTGTGTTGTGTTTTAATGGCGAAATTTATAATTTCTTAGCTTTAAAACAGCATTTACCCAGTGTGACTTTTACTACTACTTCAGATACAGAAGTACTTTTTCAGTATTTAATTCATTTCGGAATTGAAAAAACACTTCGTGATATTAAAGGAATGTTTGCTTTTTCTTTCTATGATGTGAAGAAAAATGAACTTTTTTTAGTCCGCGACCGATTTGGAATAAAACCTTTGTTTTTTGTAAACAATTCAGAAGTTTTTGCCTTTGCTTCGGAATCAAGAACTTTGGCTAAAGGGTTACAATTAAAGCCAGATAGTTACAAAACGATGTTGTCTTTAAATAGTACTTTAGAAGGAAGCTCAACTTATACTTTATTTAACGAAATTGTAAACGTAAAACCCGGAACTGTAGTAAAAATTGCTTCCAATTTAGAAGTTTCGGAAGACTATTATTATAAATTGTCGGATCAAGTTGATGCGAATTATCATAAAGATTTAGCTCAAAAACCTAAATCAGAAATTATTAAAGAATTTGATGCTTTGTTGTCAAAATCTGTAGAAGAAATGTTGGTTTCCGATTTTCCAATGGGTTCTTTTGTAAGTGGTGGAATTGATTCGTCAATTTTAACCGCAATGGCTAAACAATCACAACCTAATATTCAATTGTTTACTGCTGATATTGTTGGGAAACATTCAGAATATTCTGATTCAGTAGCTTTAGCCAAGCATTTAGATTTGCAATTGCATAAAACAGAATTTCAACCCGAAGATTTTTTAAACCATTGGGTTTCTGCAACAGAATATAATGCAGGTCCGATTGTGTATTTTACAAATGGTGTGCCGATTTCCAGAGTGGCACATTTA
>MGWJ01000005.1:0-11201 GCA_001800945.1 Flavobacteria bacterium RIFCSPLOWO2_12_FULL_31_7 | reverse complement strand
GTGGAAAATTTAGAAAGACAAAATCAAGTAAAAGCTGTAATTTGTGGAGAAGGTTCTGATGAATTGTTTTTAGGATATTCGAAATTAATGGCAGCACGCTACAAAAAGGCGTTATTATTGCCTCAAGAGATTTTAAAGAAAATTTACAAAATATATCCAGCTTTAAATAATTATTTATTTCCTTCAGAAGCGTCTGTTTTAGATAGTTTCAATGTCCGATTAGCCAATGGTTATAAAAGTGAAATGTTATATGAAGAAGGTGCTGAATTGTTTTCATTTGTATCTAAAAAAGAACAAAAGTATTATTTAGATTCTTTTGAAATGATGCAAAAACACTTGCAAGCTTTATTGTATAGAAACGACAGAATGGGTATGATTTCTTCTATTGAAGTACGTTTTCCATTTTTACATGAAGATGTAGTGAAATTCGGTTTAAACTTACCTTTAGAATACAAAACACGTTGGACCACACAATTACATAATAAAAAACATCCTTTTATTACAGATAAATGGATTGTTAGAGAAGTAGCCAAAAAATATTTACCTCAAAATTTAGTAGCCAAAAAGAAAAATGGTTTGCCAATTGACGGATTAAATGGGGTACGTTTTGCCAAAGAATTTTTCAAAAACGGTTATGTTGCTCATAATTTACAATTAGATGATGCCGCTTTAGATTATATGTTACGCCACGAGAATCCCTACTTTATTGGGAAATTGGCTTCTGTGGAATTGTTTGGATTGTTGTACGATTTCAATGTGTCTCATCAAGATATCCAACAAAAAATCAATCAGTTTGCAAAAATGAAAGTATAAAAAAATCCCGTTCTAAAAATCAGAACGGGATTTTTGTTTGTTTTTATTTTTTCATGTTTTTTAATGCTTCTTCAAATTCTTCTGAGTTTATGCCAAGCTCTTTTGCAACGGTAACTGCTTTAGTTTGAATAGCAATAGCTTCCTGTTTTCTTCCTACAGCATAATATAATTGTCCTAATGTATCTAAAGAATACGCATTGTTTTTTTCAACGATGTTTGATAATTCTGACCATTTAATTGCTCTTTCAAAGTCTTCTGTTTTTTTCAATTCAAAAATATTCCAAGCTTGTTCATTAAATAAAGCATTAATTTGATTTTTAAAACCCGCCCAATCCATAGTGTAATCAAAATCAGCACTCTGATTATTAAACTGCGTATCTATATTTTCAAAAATTGGTTTGTCGTTAACTAATGTATTATAATATAAATCCACTAATTTATTGCCTTCTTCTGAATCTTGCTCTCCATAGTTATTTATAGCTGCTTGAATTATTGAGAAATTATTTTCAGAATATGCAATTAAACTATTTGCAATGGCATTATATGTTGTGATATCAGGATTGTTTGTTTCTTTTTGGGTAAGAAAACCATTTAAAAAAACGGCTATTTTTGTTTTGTTTTTTTGATTTTCGTTATATTTTAAAATGTAATTAATATACTTAATTTCTTGTTTGTTGTTGGTGTTGTTAACATTTTTAAACAAATTAAAATTGGTGTGATTTTCTGAAATTTCTCCAATTAAAATGGTAATCAATTCGTTATTTACAATGTTTTTAGAATTGTAGTATTCAAAAATAGTATTTAATTTTTCTGCTAATAATTTTTCTGAAATTTCAGATTTATAATATTTAAAATCATTGTTTTCATAAGCTGCAGCGGCACTGTCAACCGTAACACTAGCTTCATCTGACATAACTTCAGTATCAATGGTTTTAGTTTCTACTATATCATTATAATTGTTATTATAGTAATAATTTGAAGTAAAAAAATCTTTATAATTCGAATTCAATGTTTTAGTTAATTCAGGAATGTTTGTTTTTTTATTTGCGATTGAATTGGCTAGTTGAATAGAGTTTTCAGTTTGATTTAGTTTTCCTTTAATGTAGGAGCTGTCATAAATTAAACTGTAAGTAATATCACTAATTTTTTTCTCAGAAGTGGCAAGAATGTTTCCTTCTTTATTTATAATTACAAATGATTTATCTTTTATGTTTTTTTTCTTAAAAAATGATTCGTCACTTTTTGTAGCTAAATAGAAATTAAAATTATCATATGAAGCATCATATTCTGAATACATCGAACTGCCTATGCTCATATTGTATTCTTCAATCATGTCATTAAAGTTTTTTTCGGCTTTTTTATCATTCAAATTGTAATATACAAATAAGTGTTTTGAAAGCGTGTCTTTTTTTAGATTTAATAAAGCTTCTTTAAAGTTTTTTTCCACTTTAGCGTTAAATTTGAAATCATTAGATGTGTAGGCTACTGCAGTATCTACAACAACTGTAGTTGAATCATAATCATATCCATAATCATCGTCTAAGTTTTTCATCCCTGGAAAAGACCACTTTTTTTCAGATGTTTTTGTGCTTGGAATTACGAATTCTGGTTTTTTTACAGCGCTTTTTTTAATGAAACTTATTGGACTTTTACCATCGGTTAAAAAGATAATGCTTTTATCATTTTCTATTTTACCAGACAATTCTAAATCGGATAAATAGTTGTCTTGAATGGTAACATCAATACTATTTACATCATTCGGAATGATATATTTTTCAATATTAGATTTTTTTTCTTTGTATTTAACAAAGTAAAGTGCGTAAGCTCTTTCTATTTCAAAACTTAATTTTTTCTCTGGATTGTTTGCAGTGTTTTCGGTGTCTTTACTTCCGTTTTCAACAGCTTTGTAGATGCTTTCCGTATATTCTTCTAAATCATTTTCATCAAAATAATCTTTAAATAGCTTGTATTCAATTTCAGAGTTTTCCGTTTTTTGAACTCCTAAATATTCCGTATTGAATAACGAATAATAATTGTAGGGTGTTGCTTTTATAATTAATTTATTTGAAGCTTTTTTCCCTTTTTCGAAAAGTAAATTAAATGAATTTTCTTTACTGTCATTTTCTAAAATAAGCGAGTCATTTACTATTTTATATTTACCAGAAAACACAGCTATTTGATAGGTGTTGTCTTCTGAAAAAAATAATTTAATACCATTAGAATTTTTTGTTGTACTAATGTATTCACCTACAATAGTATTTTGTGCGTTTACATATTGTAAAGTACAAGCAAGAATTAAAAGCAGTTTTTTCATTTGTTAATTGGTCTAAATTTTATGTAAATGTATCATTTTTTTTAAAAGGAAAACAAAAAATCCCAAGCTTTTTTTGCTCAGGATTTTCTTATTTTTATGAGGTTTAATTTCTTATAAATTGTATTTCAAGCTTAAAATTACATAGCGCGGTTGTACATAGTAACTAGAGAAGTTTGTAGAACCACCTAAAGCATTAAAACTATTGTCGTTTAATGATTTGGTGTCAAGTAAATTTGTAGCACTTAACTTGTATTCTAATTTACTGTCTTTTTTCTGATACGATAAGGATGCCGTTAAGAAATCATATTCTGTATCAATCGTTTTAGCTTTGTTTCTGTTGTGATAGAAGTCGTAATCTGCTGTAAATGAGAATGCATCTAAAAAGAAATATTCTAAAGTTATTGAAGGATTGTCTACGTAAAAAGTTTGCACTTGCGAATCACTAATAGAATAATTATAAGACAAATCAATGTTGGGTAAGTTCTTTAAATTGGTAGAAAATCCGATATTATAGTTTTGGATATAATTTTCAGTATTCTGAATAAATTCTGAATTATCTGGATTTACACGAATGTTATTGTTTTTATTCCATGATAAACTCGCACCTCCATTTGCTTTGAAAAATCTTGCAAAAGAACGACCATAATTAAACATTCCTGAAAGTGATTCGTTTGGAAAATTTGAGTTGATGTTCACAGAACTCGAAACCTGATTTACACCAGTTAACAACGCTCGGTTAGTAATAATATCAGTTTGTTTCGTATAGGTTAAATTAGCAAAAACATTTTCCATGTTAAACATGCTAAACTTAAAGAAACGTAACGAATGCACTTGTGAAATAGAGTTTTCTAAGAAACGATTTCCACTATATAAGCTGTTGTAATTTGAAAATACATAACCTTGTGCTAGTTTGTTAATGTCTGTAAAATTATTAGTTAACGAAAAATTATAGGTTAACGATTGCGATTTTTTAATTTGCCATAACGCATAAAAATCAGGTAACACTCTGTTGAAACTCATTTTATTTGAGCTATTTAATTGGGTGTCGTTTGTGTTAAATTGGTGTAACGAAACTCCCGGATTGAAAGTAAATTTACCTGTTAATATCTTATAGTGTAAACCAACAAACGCATCGTTAAAAGCGTAATTCACATCGTTTGTGTTTGAACTGTCTGTTAAATTGTTTCGTGTTCCATTGTCTAAAATTTGAAACATATTAGAGTTGAAATTTTGGTACGAATAGGTATTTCCAATAGTTACATTAAGATTGCTTTTTGGTGTAATCATGTAATAATAATCAAACTTTGCATCTGTTTTGTTTGTTTTTACAAATCGGTTTTGATTGACATCATTTCTTGTTTGAGTGGTGTTATACCCTGATAAAAAGAAAGGTTGGAATTGTAAATTCGCGTTGTAAAATGGATCTTCTTGTTGGAATAAATTCTGTAATTCGAAAGCGAAAACATTTTTATCGTTCAATGTGTAATAATAATTTAAATTTTGACTGATCGATAAAGGTTTTTGATTTTTTTCTGTAAAGATATTACCTTGTAAACTTGAAAATACATTCTGACTTTCCATTTGGTCAGACGTTTTTAACAAAGCATCATAGTCTAAATGCATTTTTGTAGAAGGCACATAACTAGAACTAATTTTAAACAAACCTAAATTGGTTTTTTGTTTTGAAATGTCTTGGCGATTTTCGGTTACACTTACTGTTGTTCCGTTTGGTAATTTATCGGTACGATTATAAATATTGTCTGTTTGTAAATCCGTTTTGTTGTACGAATAAATTCCGAATCCACTAATGGTCCATGCTTTTGAAGGATTATAAGAGAAGTTAGCAGCGCCAAATTTCGCATCAATATTTTTCGCACGATTGTTTCTCATTCCCATAATTCCCAAATCGTTTGAAGTTACATTGAAATTAGAACCGCCTTTTTTCATCATGTTTTTAAAACCACCCGTAAACTTGAAGTAATCTTGCATGGTTAATGGTAATTCTCCAATGTTATTTAAATTTCCAATTAAATTGACGCTGTATTTCGGACTATAATAAAACAATTTCGGATTTAAAATACTTCTGTCTTCAGTATCTCCAACTCCAGCACCAGCCATCATATCGCCAAACCAAAAATTCTTTTTTCCGTCTTTCAGTTTGATGTTTAACGCCACATTGTCTTCATTGTTTTCTAATCCTTTTAAATTAGAAACTTCATTATAATTTCTTAAAACCTGAATTTTATCTAAAGCATCCGCTGGAATATTTTTGGTAGCGATTTTTGTATCACCATCAAAAAAATCTTTTCCTTCCACCATTACTTTTTGTACTTTTTTACCTTCTACTTCAATTTCTCCATCTTTATTTACTGAAACACCAGGTAATTTTTTCAATACATCTTCTAATTTTTTTTCTGTTCCGTTGGTAAACGAATCCGAATTATAAATAATTGTATCACCACTAATTCGAACGGGCATTTCTTTAACAATTTCTACCGTTTCAATAGTATTCGCACTAGTTAAAACAATATCAAAAGTCATGTTTTCTTTTGTAGTTGTAATTTTTTTCTCAAAAGGCGCATATCCTATATATCCTGCTTTAATGACATATTCTGTGTTGGGTTTTAAATTTAAAGAGAATTCTCCTTTTTCACTGGTAATGTTATAAGCATCCATAGCTTTTGTAGCTTGGTTTACCGCCATAACATTGGCTGTTTCTATTACTAAATTATCGGTATCTTTTAAAATTCCTGTAACTTTTACAGATTGAGCATAAATTGAGCCTGAAAGTAAAATGGCTAATAGTAAAAATATTTTTTTCATGGAGTATTAAAATTGTAATATAAATTTAAGTCGCCAATAAAGGCGACTTAGTTTTTGTTTATAATTATCTAGTTCTGATGTGCATTCCGCCTCTTGATCCAGGTCCACCACCCATTTCACTCATTTCTTTCATTTTCTTGATCATAATGTCGTCAAATTCTTTTTGAGTTACTTTGTCGCCACCAGTTGGCGCTTTAATCTCCATTTTATCTTTCACATTCATCACCAATTTTGAACACATGATAACCGTTTTTCCGTCATTCACTTCCATGATTAGACCTGGTAAGCCCCAATATTCATCAGGACCTTGATTTACAGGAATTTCTGGACAATACCATGCGGTAACTGTAATTTCTTTTGGTAAATCTATTTCGTCAAAAAAGTTAGTTTTCTTTTCGTCTTTCTTTTCTGTAGAAGCTACTTCGTTTTTTTTAACTTCTTCTGGTTTTGCAACTTCTTTTTTCTTTTCGTCTTTTCTCCTGTAGTTTCTAAAATCAGATTTACTTGCTTCTTTTACAGCCGTTGCTTTAAAACAAGTATAATCACCAATTTTTTTAGTTTCATCCGTTAAAACCCATTTTAAATTGGGTAACGAATCTTTAATTAAAAATTCTTTTCCAAAAACTTCTTTATCAACAGTATATTGTTTTTCTTTTACGTTTTTGTAGTATGTTCCGCCACCTCCCATAAAGCTAGCCATCATTCTTCCGCCACCGTTTTGACCTGGAGCATCTAATTTTTCTTCTTCTTTATAAATAGAAGCCGATTTATCGAAATTCAGAATAAACGTTTTTTCAAACATTTTCTTCATTCTTTCCATGATTTGCGTTTTCATTTCTGGAGTAATCTCTTTGTTTCCTTCGAAATTTTTAGCAAAATCTGCTGTAGAAGTTTTAGATTCATAAACCGCCATTCCTTGGAAATCTTTTTGTGCAGAGGCTATAAAAGTGGATAAACTCAGTATAGCTAAAAATATTTTTTTCATACGTTTTGTTATGTTTTTCTTTTTTGTTATTTATTTAGACAACAAAAACCAGAAATAGTTACATGTTTATTTGTTATTTTTGTGTTAATATTAATTTTATGAGAATTTTATTTGTTTTTCTTTTAGTATCGTATGGCTCTTTTGCTCAAAATGTTGATTTTGAGAAAGTAGGAGTGAAGTCGGCTAAGTATGATTTTTTCTGGGGAAATGATATTTCTGGAAATAATTATTTTGCTACGAGCAATAATTTATATAAGATTAATGAAAAAGACACGTTAAATTATACGAATAATAAATTCGGGAAAATTACTGGCGTAGAAACGTTTAACATGTTACAAACACTTGTTTTTTATAAGCAAAATAACGCTTTTGTTTTGTTAGATGCGCAGTTCAATGAAATTAATACTACAATTTTTTCGGAAATTAATTGCGAATTTTTAAAACCTGCTTCACAAAATGAATTGTGGTTTTATGATAGTTTAAGTCAGCAATTAGGTTTAGTTAATTTAAACTCAAACCGAATTAAATTGCTATCTAATCCGATAAATAAAACAATTAAACACGCGCATTCTGATTATAGTTATTTATACTGGATTGATATAGAAAACGAGTTGTTTTCTATTAATAAATTTGGAAAAATAGTGAGTTTAGGAAAAGTTCCACCTTTTGAAAGAGTAATTTTTTCTGACAAAAGTGATTTGTTTTATGTTTTTGAAGATAAATTATATTATTATTCTGTTGAAAATCAGATGTCAGTAAATATTGCAATCGATGAAAAAATGATTGAAAATTTCTTCTATAAGGATGGAATTTTGTCTATTTTTACCAACTATCAAATAAGTACCTATAAAATTAAAAAATAAAATATGCACATAGCTATTGCAGGAAATATTGGAGCTGGAAAAACAACTTTAACCAAAATGTTAGCCAAACATTTTAAATGGGAAGCGCATTTTGAAGACGTAGACGATAATCCGTATTTAGACGATTTTTATCATTCTATGGAAAGATGGAGTTTCAACTTGCAAATTTATTTCTTGAATAGTCGTTTCAGACAAATTTTAGAAATTAGAAAAACAGGTAAAAAAACCATTCAAGATAGAACCATTTACGAAGATGCTTTTATTTTCGCACCCAATTTGCACGCAATGGGTTTAATGACCAATCGTGATTATACCAATTATAAATTGCTTTTTGATTTGATGGAAGATTTGGTTGGTCCGCCAGATTTAATGATTTATTTACGAAGCTCCATTCCGAATTTAGTAAAGCAAATTCACATGCGTGGACGCGATTATGAAAATACGATTTCTATCGAATATTTAAGTCGATTAAACGAAAGATATGAAGCTTGGATTCAAACGTATGACAAAAGTAAATTAGTAATTATTGATGTAGACAATATTGATTACGTAAACAATCCAGAAGATTTAGGAGCAATCATTCAAAAGATTGATGCCGAAATAAACGGATTGTTTTAACATATAGAAGCCTTGAGAAATCAAGGTTTTTTTTTATTACGAAATTGTCATTCTGAACTTGTTTCAGAATCTTAAATCTAGAATTAGAAGCTGAAATCGAAGATTCAACGAAGTTAAATAAATTCAGCTTGACAAACGTAAATCTTTTTATTTCATCGTATCAAACAACGACATAACTTTTATATCTTTTGCTGGTTTTGATAATTTTAGAATTCGTTTTTCGTTTGGTAATAAATCAAAATAATTATCATCAAAAAAAGTGCCTTCTTGAAAAAGAAAAACATTTTTAGCTAAAACATTTGTGGAAACTTCAATAGTTGTTTCATCAATTTTTTTAATTAGTATAATAGGTTTTTCTAATAATAAATCTTTAGGTTTTTCAAAAAAGTAATTGGTTTTTGCAGTATTAAATTTCAAATTCAAAACAATTTGTTTCAAATTGAATTTCTCCAGTTCTTTTTTATCCATTTGAAAATAAACTTTCGAAGAATTAGGTTCTACTTTAACTTCAATAATTTTTTCCCAAAGTAATCTTTCTTTAAAATCTATAAGTCGCAATTCTAGTTTTTCTTTTATAGCATTGAGTTCATCATTTATAATGTAAACTTTATATTGGTTTTCTTCTGCATTTACTGAAATCAAAATATTTTCAAAACTTTCTTTAGCTTGATACTGAACTGCTTTCCAATTTCCGTAATAATCCACTGAACTCCAAGAAGTAACTGGCCAACAATCGTTCAATTGCCAAAACAATGTTCCCATGCAATAGGGTTTCGCTCTTCTGTGGGTTTCAATGGCGGTTTTCATGCCTTCTGCTTGCAGCAATTGCGAAACGTAAATATAATCTTCAAATTTTGTTGGAACTTTATAATCGCGTTCCATATACGTTTGAATGGTTTGGTAACCCGTATTGTGTTTTTGATGTGCTTTAACCACTTCAGAATCCAAATTAAAGTTGTCGGAATTCGTGAATTTCGAGAAAGTTTCTAAACTCGGCATGCCTTGAAAGCCATATTCACTCATAAATCGACCTACTTTTTTCTTATAAATTTCGAAAGGTTCCATTCCCCACCAAACGCCCCAATAATGAGAGTCGCCTTGCAGTAAACTTTCTTTTCTTCCCCAGCCAATTGACGGAGAAGATGGCCAATAACTGTTTTTTTCTTTCGATAATAAACTATCTAAAGTTTGCGGAATGACTTCGTGAAATAATTTTTTATAACCGTTCCAAATAGCTGTTGAATCCGATTCGGAATATTTGTATTGTTTTTGCCAACCCCAATTTTTCCAGCCTTCATCACTTTCATTATTCCCACACCAAAGTGCAATACTTGGATGGTTTTGCAAACGATTGACATTGTCAACTACTTCTTGTTTTACGCTTTCTAGAAACTTTTCATCACTCGGATACATCGCGCAAGCAAACATAAAATCTTGCCAAACTAAAATTCCGTTTTTATCACAAGCATCATAAAAAACGTCGTCAGCATACACGCCGCCACCCCAAACGCGAATCATATTCATATTCGCATCGACCGCATTTTTCACTATTGCATTATAAGTGGAATCCGTAACTCGTGGTAAAAAACTATCTGGCGGAATATAATTCGCACCTTTCATAAAAACGGGTTTTCCGTTTACTTTGAAATAAAAACTTTTACCTACCTCGTCTTTTTCTTGAATTAATTCGATAGTTCGTAAGCCAATATTCAATTTTTTTGAATCTTTAATTTTATTCTTTTTGGAAAGATTTATTTGAAAATCATATAAGTTTGCTTCGCCCAAACCATTACACCACCAACGTTTTGGGTTTGTAATTTCGATTGGAAATTCAATTGTATTTTGACCTTTTTTTAATTCGATATTTTTAGTTTCAGAATTGATTTTCAACTTATAATTTCCAGCTTTTTCACAATTCAGAGAAATTTTAAAATTAAGTAAAGCTAGTTCGTCGGTTAAGCTATCTTGCTCATATCTAACATTTTCAATCTGAATATCATTCCAAAAATGAAGTTTTATAGGTTTGTAAATTCCGCAGGTTACAAATCGTGGTCCCCAATCCCAACCGAAATGATATTGCGCTTTTCGAGTGAAAACTTTTTCTTCGCCAGGTAAAGTATATGGTAATTTCTTTGCTTCTTCTTTACCGAAATTCGATGCCGACTTAAAAATAATTTTCAAGTGATTTTCTCCGATTTTCAATTTATCCTTAACCGATTTATTCCAAGTTCGGAACATATTATCAGTTTCCAACAACAACTTACCATTCAGATAAATGGTCGCATAGGTATCTAAACCTTCAAAAAGTAAATCGATATTTTGGTTTTTTAATTCCGATTTTGAAAGGTTGAATTTCGTTTCATATTCCCAATTCTCCTTTTCAATCCATTGTAATTCTTTTTCATTCGTACCTAAAAAAGGATCAAGAATGAGTTTGTTTTCTAATAAATCGGTATGAATGGTTCCAGGAACTTTCGCTTTATTTTTTTGAGAATCGTTTTGTTTGTTGAACGTCCAATTTTCGCTTGACAAATTGCGATAGGAATTTTGTGCAGATACAAGACCAAAACATAAATTTAATAGTAAAAGGAAGAAATTCTTAACCATTCAATTTGCTTTTTAATTGTTTTACTTCTTCTGGATTGGCGGTTTCACTTCCATCCGTAATGGCAGAAGAATGATAAAAAATAGCTTTTGTTTTTTCTTGTAAAAAATAAATATTTGTCGAACGTAAACCACCACCAGGCATAATTACGATTCTGTTATTTGATTTGGAAACTAATTC
>MGWJ01000004.1 GCA_001800945.1 Flavobacteria bacterium RIFCSPLOWO2_12_FULL_31_7 | reverse complement strand
CGGTTTATAATTTTTAAGCAGCGCAAATTCTTTAATTTTAATTTTGGTTTGTTCACTAATTTCAGGGCTGTTACTTAACGCCTTAGAAACTGTTGACGTAGAAACACCTAATTCTTTAGCTAATTCTTTTAAAGTGGCTTTTGCTTTCATTATTTGAAGTATATCAAATTCAAAAATATGAAAATTGCCTATAATAAACCTATAAAAATGAATATAAATTTAGAAAGCAATTCAAAGAGTTCAAAATCAATACAAAAGAATTTTAGGTTAGAGTTTGTAATTTTAATAATTAATTGTACTTTTGCACCCCTAAACCCGAAGTTCGGGAATAGGAATGGAATGTTTAATTAAAAATTAGTATTGTGAACACATTAAGCTACAAGACAGTTTCAGCAAACAAAGCTACCGCAGACAAGCAGTGGATTGTTGTAGATGCTGAAGGTCATAACTTAGGTCGTTTTGCTTCTAAAGTAGCTATGCTATTAAGAGGTAAGTACAAGCCAAGTTATACGCCGCATGTTGACTGTGGAGATAACGTGATTGTTATTAACGCAGAAAAAATCAATCTTACTGGAAACAAATTGGATGAGAAAACTTACATCCGTCACACAGGTTATCCAGGAGGACAAAGAAGTCTAACTGCAAAAGTAATGCAACAAAAAAATCCTGCATTATTAGTAGAAAAAGCAGTTAAAGGAATGTTGCCTAAAAACAAATTAGGAGCTCAATTATTCCGTAATTTAAATGTTAACGTAGGGGATGCTCATAAACATGCAGCACAATCTCCTAAAACTGTTAACCTAAACGATCTTAAGTAATGGGAGTAATTCACAAAATCGGAAGAAGAAAATGTGCAGTTGCACGTGTTTATGTTTCAGAAGGAACTGGTAACATTACAGTTAACAAAAGAGAGTTTGCTGTTTACTTTCCAACTGCTACATTGCAGTACAAAGTAAAACAAGCTTTAACATTAACAAACAACGAAAACAATTTCGATGTTAAAATTAATGTTTATGGTGGTGGAGCAACTGGTCAAGCAGAAGCTGTAAGAATGGCTATTGCAAGAGCAATGTGCGAAGTAGAAGCAGAAAACAGATTGGTTTTAAAACCAGAAGGATTACTAACAAGAGATCCAAGAATGGTAGAACGTAAAAAATTCGGTCAGAAGAAAGCACGTAAGAGATTCCAATTCTCGAAACGTTAATACAAGATTTATTGTATTATTTTTCAGATACATTTTTACAACAAAATTAGAATTTAAAAACAAGTTGTCGATATTTCTTTTCATTGGAAGAGAAATTAGTTTAGCATCTAAATTTTTAAGACTAACGCAAGTGACTACTTAAAAATTGCTAGAACACGGAACGTAAACTATTACAAAATGGCAAACAAAATTGACGTTAAAGAGTTATTAGAGGCTGGTGTTCATTTTGGACACATGACTCGTAAGTGGGATCCAAACATGGCTCCTTACATTTATATGGAGCGTAATGGTATTCATATCATTAACTTATATAAAACTGCTGCAAAAATCGAAGAAGCTAATGAAGCTTTGAAAAAAATTGCTGCATCTGGTAGAAAAATACTTTTCGTAGCTACCAAAAAACAAGCAAAAGATATCGTTGCTGAAAAAGCTGCTGCTTGTAACATGCCGTACATCACTGAAAGATGGCCAGGTGGTATGTTAACCAACTTCATCACTATCAGAAAAGCTATTAAAAAAATGGCTTCTATTGACAGAATGAAAAAAGACGGTACTTTTATGACGCTTTCTAAAAAAGAACGTTTACAAGTTGATCGTTTAAGAGCAAAATTAGACAAGAACTTAGGTTCAATTGCTGACATGTCAAGAATTCCTGCTGCATTATTCGTAGTAGATATTAAAGCTGAACATATCGCGGTAAAAGAAGCAAAAAAGTTAAACATTCCAGTATTCGCAATGGTTGATACAAACTCTGACCCTCGTTTGGTTGAGTACGTTATTCCAGCTAACGACGATGCTTCTAAATCAATCGATAAAATTTTATCTTTAGTAACTACTTCTATTACAGAAGGTTTATCTGAGAGAAAATCAGACAAAGAAGAAACTGCAACTGAAGCTCCTGTAGCTGAGGCTGAAGAAACTTCATCTGAAGCATAAATAATATAAATTCCGAAAGTAAAATTCCAAATTCCAAATTAATTTATTAACTTTTTGTTGTAAATTATATAAAACTGGAATTTGGATTTTTACGATTGGAATTTCTTTTTTTACATTAATAATCTAAAATAAAATAAAATGTCAAATATAACTGCTGCTGAAGTTAACAAATTAAGAACTACAACTGGTGCTGGTATGATGGATTGCAAAAAAGCTTTAGTTGAAGCTGAAGGTAATTTTGAATTAGCAATTGAAATTTTAAGAAAAAAAGGTCAAAAAGTTGCTGCTAACCGTTCTGATAGAGAATCTACAGAAGGTGCTGTTATTGCTGTTGTTAATAGTGATAATACTGCTGGTGTTGTTATTTCTTTAAATTGTGAAACTGACTTCGTAGGTAAAAACGAAGGTTTCGTAAAATTAGCAAATGATTTCGCAAACTTAGCTTTAAATTTCACAGACAAAGAATCTTTCTTAGCTTCTGACTTTGGTGGAATTACAGTTGCTGAAAAATTAATTGAGCAAACTGGTGTAATTGGAGAAAAAATTGAAATTGGTGCTTTCGAAAGATTAGAAGGTGCATTTATCAACTCATACATTCACGCTGGTAACGGTATTGCTACATTAGTAGCTTTATCAGCAAACGTTGAAGGTGGTGCTGAAGCTGCTAGAAACGTTGCTATGCAAGCTGCTGCAATGGCGCCAATCGCTTTAGACGAATCTGGTGTTGATGCATCTGTTATTGAAAAAGAAATCGAAATTGCAAAAGATCAATTACGTGCTGAAGGGAAACCAGAAGCTATGTTAGATAATATTGCAAAAGGTAAATTAGGGCGTTTCTTCAAAGACAACACTTTAGTAAACCAAGATTATATCAAAGATAGTTCAATGAGCGTTGCTGCTTACATCAAATCTGTAAATGCAGATTTAAAAGTAACAGGATTCAAAAGAGCTGCTTTAGGATAATATATCTTAAAAATAACTATACCTTTAAGGCTGTCAAATTTGACAGCCTTATTTTTTTACACACATTTATGGAAAACAGAAATTCAAAATGGTTTATTTTACTTCTTTTAGCAGTAGTTTGGGGGAGTTCATTTATATTAATGAAAAAAGGCTTAGATGGCGGTATGAATGCGTATCAATTAGGCGCCTACCGAATTATATTTACGGCACTTTTTTTAGGTTTGTTTTTCGGAAAAGAATTTTTCAAGATACCAAGTACTAAATTTAAGTTTGTTTTTTTAGCAGGTTTATTGGGTAACTTCTTCCCTATTTTCTTATTTGCTTTAGCACAAACTCAAATTAGTAGCTCCATAAGTTCCACATTAAATTCATTTACACCTTTAAACACGTTACTTATTGGAAGTATATTTTTCGGATTAACATTTAATCGAAAACAAATACTAGGATTGCTAATAGGAATTGTAGGTTGCTTGATATTAGTCTATGCAGGTGCTTCAGGAAATCCAACCAAAAACTATTGGTTTGCCCTATTAGTTATCATAGCTACTTGGTGTTATGCGGCCAACATTAATTTAGTAAAAAAATACCTTTCAGATGTATCTCCTTTAAGTATAACTGTTGGAAATTTCGCATTTCTACTCCTTCCAGCTATGGCAATATTACTATTTAATGGATTTAATTTTCAAAGTACGTACGAAATATCAGATAGTTTAGGCTTTACTGATCAAATTCACCCTTTACTATATGTTGCTATTTTAGGAATTATAGGAACAGGAATGGCTAATATTTATTTTTACCGATTGATACAAATGTCGTCACCTATTTTTGCATCAAACGTAACTTATTTGATACCTATTGTGGCAACAATTTGGAGTATGGTATTTAATGAAGGCGTGACTCCAATTCAAATTTTAGGAACAATAATTATTTTATTTGGCGTATATATTACGAATAGAAAATAAACTTTATAAATTATGAATATCAAAAAAACAATAATACTTTTTTTATTGATAATTAATATATCAAATGCTCAAAATACACATCCAACTTATAGAGAAATAGTAAATAAATTATTTCAAAACTATGAGGTATCTGAATTTTATCAAGAAAACGATTTACTTCTTGAAAAAAGAAACTCGGGTTGGTTTGTAAAAATGTCAAATACAAAAGACACTTTACAACAACTTTTTTGGGATAAACATACCAACGAGTATAAAAAAATAAAATTACCATTAAAATCCGTATCAAAAGAAATCACAGAATACAATGAATATATTAATAAAGAAGAAAATGAAATAAAAGTTAGAAATCAAATATTAAATACTTATCCCGAATTACATTATCAAATTTTCCCTTACTTCGGTTATGATGGCTGCTTTTATGACAATATCAAATTACTAGAAAAAAAATCCGAATTAAACGATAATGAAATATATACTTTGGGGTATTCTTATTCTCAAGTAGCTACAAATTTGATTAATGATAACTTTGACTTTAATCTGAAAAATTTGAAATATAATTTACCTCATACTAATAATTCAATGAATACAAATCAATTAGAGAAATTTATACAGTATTCTGTAAAGGCTTTAGAATACTATAAAACTTTAATTGAAAAATCACCTAATTATAACACAATTCCAGGTTCGATAAAAATTAAATATAGCAATGAAATGGTTTCACTATATCTGAATTTATTGGTTTATCAAAATGAAGAAATTGCTTCAAAATATATTTTTCAAAACGAATTATACTCAGAAAATATAAATCAGTATTCAAAATTAATGTTAGATTCATGTGAACCAAACGCAATTCTTTTCACAGCGGGAGATAATGACACTTTCCCTTTGTTATATTATCAATTAAAAAACAATCACAGGAAAGACATTCTTATTATAAACACGAGTTTATTGAATGATTCTAGATATATTTTAATGCTTAAAAAGGGAATATTTCACAACAATAAAATTATATGTTCTTTAGATGAGGAATATATTAAAAACAAAAAATCAAGATTTATTATCCTAGAAACTGACAGCAATTTTATAAATGATATAACTAAATTAAATAAAATTATTTTTGAAAAAAATATTGAATTAAATACTGGAGAAGAAGTTAATTTAATTTCAAAGAATTTTAGATTTGGTGCTGATAAAAACTCATTAAACTGGATTTATGAAAATGATGTATTGTTTAGAAATCAATTATTACTATTAGATATAATCGGGCAAAATAAATGGAGAAGACCAGTTTATTTTACGGACTACAATAATGATAATGAATATTTAGGATTAAGCAATTACTTGCAACTTGAAGGGTTTATCTATAAATTATCAAAAGATTTTGATGAAAATACAGATAAAGTTGGATATATAAAAAATCCAGAAATAATTGAAAATCTATTAAGCAAAATAAATTTTAAGAACATCAACAATTTACCAGTTGAAGAAAAACAAGTTGTAGAATATATCAGAAACTTATATTTACGATTAAGCAAGTTTTACTATGAAAAAAACTCAAAAGAAAAGGCCATATTAACTTTAGATAAATGTTTGAATAGATATAATAATACAACATGTCCTTATAACTACTTTACTATCGAATTTATAGATTTATATAAATCTTTGAACGAAAAATCAAAATCTGATAGTGTTAAAAATGAGGTTTTAAAAAATCTTGAAAATAAAAATCATATCTATTACTATCAAACAGATGAATATATTAATGAAAAACTTTCTTCACACAAAAAATATATAGAAAACACATATAATTAAAACAAAAAAGCATTCGTTTTTTGACTCCCCAAACATTTCATAATAATTTCAATAAAAATGAGCTCGATGTTGCATTGGGCTCATTTTATTTTAACTTTTTCTTCAATTTTTCGATTAACTGACTGATTTTCAAGACTAAAAGATGTGCGAAATTTCATCTAACAATAGAATATGAGCTATCTTTGTAATAGCTAAACGAAATTGTTATGTGTAAAACTTACTCAACTTCCGAAAAGCCCCTCCAAAATCACAACCTACTTAATAAAATTTTCAATAGAAATAAACTTTTTAGTTTATTTAGGATAACACTTTTCTTGTTTTCATTTCAAGTATTTGGCCAGACCATTGGTGATTACCGATCGGTTAGCCCAGGCGGACCATGGACAGCGCTGAGCAGTTGGCAATATTTTAATGGTAATAGTTGGGCGACTGCTTCAACCTATCCTGGACAAAACCCTACAGGAACGGGTAATGTCACGATTCAATTCGGACACACAATCACTATTGGAACTGCAGGAATAAATACTGGAACCATAGGTTTAATTACCATTAACGGAAACTTACAACTCACCGGTACAAATACAGGTGGTAATGGAACAGACTATATTTTTAATACACAATTAATTTCCGTTACTCCGTATCAAGGTACAATTACATTTATAGATAAGATAGATTTAATGCTTCCGTCAAATGCCGTCCTTTATGTAACTTCAGACACTGTTCCTAACCCTGATTATTATGGACTTGTTGGAGATTGCAATCACAATCAAGACATTCATATAGGTTCCTCTGTATATGCTTATTGTAATGGAGGCGGAACCACAGCACTAACTTTTGATGAAGTTATGGCTGGAGACGGCACATTAAACGCCATTCCAACAGCAAACACCCCAGCATGCGAAGGAGACACAATTAGTCTTTTGGGAAGTTACGCTGGAACATTCGGAACGGCTGTTACATATAATTGGGCAATAGTTGCGCCTAGCGGAGGAATCAGTTCTTCATCTGTGCAAAACCCTACTATACCTAATGCAACAGTTGGTACTTACAATGCTACTCTTACTTGCACAACCACGTACAGCGGAAATGTGTACAACAATTATGAAACCATTTCAATTGTGGTAAACTCAAAACCAAGCACTATTTCTATTGGCGCAACTACGCAACCTACTTGTGCCTCACCAAATGGAAGCGTCCAACTAAACAACTTACCTTCAGGGAATTGGACTATCAATCCAGGAGGCATTACAGGAAGCGGAAATAGTTACACCGTAAACGGATTGGCGCCAGGGAATTATTCCTTTACTGTAACCAATAGTGGCGGATGTGTTTCATACTCGAGCGCAAGTGTTAATTTCAGTGCTTCAGGCAAAAGTTGGAATGGATTGAGTTCCGACTGGTTTTCAGCTTCTAACTGGACGCCTAATGGAGTGCCCACCGCTTCAGATTGTGTCACAATTAATAATATTGGATTCAGTCCAATAATTTCTGGTCCTTCAGTGGCCTATGCGTATGCCGTAAACATTCCAAGTAATGGGAATTTGGTAGTCGCTTCAAATGGAACGTTTGTTGTAACAGATATTATAAACGTAAATGCTAACGGTACTTTCGAAATTAAAAACAGCGGCAATTTAATTCAAATAAATGAGGGAAATAATATTGGAAATATTACATTGGAAAGAATTGCCTTTGTTGATAATTCTGATTATGTATATTGGTCGAGTCCAGTAGCCGGATTTAGTTCTGCCAATATTTCAACCTATTCTAATAACACCAATTTATACAAATGGATTCCAACGATTCCTGGAAATGGAATTGGTGAATTTGGAAATTGGGTTAATACCACAGAGATAATGGTTTTGGGAAAAGGATATATTGAAAAAGGACTGAACAATGCACCAATGAATTCACCCACAAATTTTACTTCAACTTTTATTGGCGTTCCAAATAATGGTACTATAAATACACCCATTTCAAGAGGAACATATAACACTGTTGGATCGTATCCTTCTCCATATTCCCCAACGAATGCAACGCAAGATGATGACAATTGGAACTTATTAGGAAACCCTTATCCATCTTCTATATCTGCCGATGCCTTTTTAATGGCCAACTCAACTAAAATTAATGGATTTATTAGAATTTGGAGACATGGAATAGTCCCAAACACAAGTACTTTAGATCCTTTCTATAATAATTATTCTTACAATTATGACCCGTCCGATTATTTGACCTATAATCTATCTGGACCTTCTTCACCTTTGGGATTTGAAGGCTATATTGCGGCTGGACAAGGTTTTGCTGTTTTAATGAATCCATTCAGCACTTCAACTTCTATGACAGCTTCGTTTGATAATTCTATGCGAAGCAGTAGTTACCGAAACGATCAATTTTTCAGAACTGCAAATACTAATATAGGCAATTTACCTGAAGGAAGAATCTGGTTAGACCTTGTATCTTCAACCTCTAATTGTTCTATGCTTGTAGCTTATGTTAATGGCGCAACTAATCAAAAAGACCAAATGTATGATGCACAAGCAGATTTAAAAACGAACTTTAATATTTACTCCTTATTAGAAGGTTATGACCGAAACATAATTCAAGGTAGAAGCGTCCCGTTTGATGTAAATGACCAAGTTCCGTTAGCAGTTAAAGTACCAACATCAGGTAATTATACAATCTTTATTAATGGTATAAACGGATTATTGAGTACTCAAAATATATATTTAGAAGATAAACTGTACAATATAATTCACGATTTAAGAACAGTGCCTTACACCTTTTATGCCGAGGAAGGCGAAACTTTAGATAGATTTGTTTTACGTTTTTCCAATCAAACCTTATCAACAGACGACCACAACTATGCTGACCAAGTAACCATTTTTGTAAACAACCATGTTAATGTAAAATCGTTAGGACAATCAATTCATGAAATTACAGTGTATGATGCGTTAGGAAAAAAAGTATTGGACAGAAAAAACATTAAACAACAAGAAATTATATTATCTGAATTATTAGCCAATACAGAGATGCTAATTATTAAAGTCAAGCTTGAAAATGATCTGATTGTCACAAAAAAAATCATACATTAATATCAAGGCAGAATTAGAACTATATAAAAACAAAAAAGGATTGCTTTCGCAATCCTTTTTTGTTATCAAAATAAAAATTTATTCAAAATCTTTATCCGTAACCCCTTCGTTGATTTTCACTTCGAAAGCGTTAAAATCTAAAGGAAAACCTGCATTAATAGACATTAAATATGGATATTTAATTCCTTTAAAATCTTTATAATCGTTATAATTTACAACAGTAGCTGGATTGCCATCTTTACCTGGTACTTCCACTGCTATTCTATATCCTGTATTGATATCGTAATAATATTTTGTTTTACCTGAAACAATTACGTAAGCTTCTTTATCATTTATTTTTTCAATTCCAGTTAACAAAACTTTCTTATCTTTAATCATTGTTAATTCTTGAAAAGGAATAGATTCTGCTTTCATTTCATTGTATTCTTCTCCTTTCACATCCGTTCTTTTACCTTGAGCTTCTGTATAAGCGAAATCTTTTCCAACAATATTCTTAGCTAAAGTCATTCCCATTCCCGTAATGATCATGCTGTTCATACTTTTGTTTGAAGATTTTGTTACCATCACAATTTCTTGCCCTTGAATAGATGCTTTGTAAGTAATTGCCATTGTTTTCACTTGACTTAAAGCTTTTTCACCACCAATTAAATCAATGTGTTTTTTAATTACCGTTTGAGCCGTTACACCTGCAGGAATTTCTTTTTTCACTACTGGTTTGTCAACTTTATTTCCGTATTTATCAAAATAGAAAATTGGCATTTTTTCTTTAGCACTCATAGCTTCTAAACCTGGTAATACATCGGTAGCTTTACCTACAATTACTACTCTTGTGTTATCTGCTAAGAAATATTTGTTTGCTGCATTTCTGATATCTTCTGGAGTTACCGCATTGATATTTTTTACATAGTTTTCGTAAAAATCTTCTGGTAAACCTAATGTTTTAATATTTAAAGCATAACGCGCAATAGTTGCAGGTTTTTCAATTTGCATGACAAAGTTTCCAATATATTTTGCTTTCGCGATTTTTAAATCTTCAGCAGAAACTAATTCTGTTCTAATTTTTTTCAATTCGTTAAAAATCTCAACTACTGCACTATCCGTAACTTTATTTCTTACCGAAGCAGTTGAAGAAAATTTAGAAACATATTTACTAGCTCCTAAATTAGAATATGAACCGTATGTCCAACCGTGTTTTTCTCTTAAGTTTAAAAACAAACGACCTTCCCCACCACCACCAAGAATTTGGTTGGCTAAAATAGCTGCGAAATAATCTTTGTCATTCATTTTTAATTTTGACAAGTTGATTAATGCGATTTCAGATTGCACGGCATTTGGCACATCTACAAAATTAATTTGAGAATATTGTAAATCTCTTGGATCGTTGTAAGATAAATTTGGTGCTGTAGCTTTTTTCCAAACATCTGCTCCAAATAACTCTTCTACTTTTTTCTTAACATCTTTAGCTTTTACATCTCCAATAACCACTAAATAAGCATTACCTGGTACGAAATATGTATTATAGTGATTGATAACGTCTTGTAAAGTTACATTTTTCAAAGTTTCTTCTGACGTAAACTCACCGTTATAATGTTCTTTTCCGTAAGTTAAAACGTTTTGAACCCTTGCTGAAATGGCAGAAGCACTCTTCTCATCCGATTTTAAACCTTCAATTAATTTCGCTCTTTCTGCATCAAAATCAGCTTGCGTAAATAATGGATTTAAAGCTCCGTCTGCTAATAATTCTAAAATTCTTGAAGAATATCTAGACAAACCACTTGCAGCAGCACCTGATTCGTAAAAACTAATATTGGCTCCTAAAAAGTCAATCTCTTCATTAAATTTTTCTTTAGAAATATTCTCGGTTGCATTACCAATCATAGCACTTACTAAATCCGTAACTCCTTTTTTGCTTCCTTCCGCAAAAGGTGCATTATCTAGAGTTAAGTTATAAGAAACTCTTGGTAATTTATTGTTTTCCACCACTAACACTTTTAAACCATTTTCTAAAACGAAAGTTACTGGTTTTTTAATGTTAATACTTGGTGCTGGCCCTTGTTTAGGCATTGGTCTGTCTTGTGCTTGCATAGTTATTGTTAGTAATAAACTGGCTGCGATATATAAATACTTTTTCATCTTTATCTTAAAAATTATTTAGCTGTTTTTTCTTTTGCAGGACCATAATTTAAAATCAAACGTTGGTTTGGATTTAAATACTTTTTAGCCACTTCTTTAATATCTTCTCTTGTGATAGAACGGTAAATTTCAATTTCAGTGTTTACTAAATTAATATCACCATATAATAAATAGTAAGAAGCTAAATTTTCGGCAATTCCTTCCACAGTTGAATTGGAGTTTACATAATTGTTTTCAAATTTATTTTGCAATTTTTGAAAATCGTTTTCAGAAATCAAATTATTTTGAATGTTCACAATTTCTTCATCAATTTCTTTTAATAAACTTTCAGATGTAACATCACCTAATGGTAAACTGTAAATAATGTACTGACCATAATCTTCTTGAGAATTATTAAAAGCACCTACTTGAAGCGCTACTTTTTTATCATCTACCATTTTCTTGTATAATTTCGAACTTTTTCCATCCGATAAATAAGAAGAAATCATATCTAAAACACGCGCATCTTTGGTTTTCATTGATGGTGTTCTGTAGGCTGCTAATGTCATTGGTAATTGTACATTTGGATCTTCCCAAGTAGCATTAATTGTTGAAGTTATTGGAGCTTCTTCAATTTTTTGTCTTTGTACTGGTTTTCCTTTTGGAATGGATCCGAAATATTTTTTAATCCATTCTTTGGCTTGAGCATTGTCAAACTGACCTGCAACTACAAGAACTGCATTATTTGGAATATAGAATTTTTTGTTAAACGCTTGAAACTCTTCTAAAGTAGCCGCGTCTAAATGTTCCATCTCACCAATGGTGGTCCAACGATAAGGGTGGTTTTTAAATAAATTTTGCTTAATCGCTTTAAAAATATTTCCGTAAGGTTGATTATCAATTCTTAAACGTTTTTCTTCTTTAACCACTTCGTTTTGCGTATCTACTCCTTTTTGATCAATTACAGGATGCATTAATCTTTCTGATTCCATCCAAATGGCTAATTCTAAATTATTAGATGGAAAAACTTCATAATAGTAAGTTCTATCATCAGAAGTATTGGCGTTGTTTTGTCCTCCATTTGCGGTAACTAATTTAAACCATTCTCCTTTACCGATATTTTTAGTTCCTTCAAACAATAAATGTTCAAAAAAGTGTGCAAAACCAGTTCGATTTGGTTGTTCATCTTTTGCCCCAACATGATACATTACAGAAGTAATAATCACTGGAGCAGAATTATCTTGATGTAAAACAACATGTAAACCGTTATCTAAATCAAATTCTTCGAATGCTACTTTTTGTGCATTTGCCGTGCTTCCTAACATTGCCATTGTTCCTAAAGCCATTAATGTTTTTTTCATAAGTAAATTTATAATTATAAATGGT
>MGWJ01000003.1 GCA_001800945.1 Flavobacteria bacterium RIFCSPLOWO2_12_FULL_31_7 | reverse complement strand
TAGTTTAAAAGTTTTTAGTTTATAAATTTAAAACACTGTATCAAAAGTAATGCCTAATTTTCAGAATCTCGGATTTCAGCTTGGATTTTTTTAGTTAAACTACTAAAAACCAACTCATAAGAATCATTTATCAGCTCACACATCATTTTATCATTCACATCAGAATGAAAATGTACAGTATTCCAATGCTTTTTACTCATGTGATAACCAGGTTTTATGGCTTCATATTCTGCACGGAGTTCTTCTGCTTTATCCGGATCGCATTTTAAATTTAGGCTGGGCTCGTTTTTTTCCCATTGTTGTAAAGAAGTTAAGCAAAACATTTTGCCGCCCACTTTAAACACTAAAGTATCTTCATCAAAAGGAAAATGTTCGGTGACTCCTTTTTTGGATAAGCAAAATTCGCATAATTGCTGAATGTTCATTTTGAGTTGGGAGTTTTTAGTTATTAGTTTCTAAACGATACAAAAGCGGCTTACTCGGACTTGCATCATTTTCAAATGAAACAATTTGCAAATTGAGTAAATAAGCGCCGTCTGAAACAGAATCTTCTACATAAATTAATTCTGAAATCGTACAATCTAAACGAGCATCTTCATTTAATATTGTGGTATTTTTTACATTCCAAAAGGCTTTGTGTGCCAATAATTTTCCTTCATCATGCTCTTTATCTACACTTGGCAAATCAATTAACAAATGTTTGATTCCTATTTCTCGAATAAAAACAGCAGCTTCTTCTAACAAATAAGGCGGATTGGTGTTAGAATAATTTTTATGTTTCTTTTCTGAAATATTCGGTAAGGTTCTGATGATTATTGCTTCAGGTTTCGTGCCATTTAATGCTTTTTCAATTTGATTTTTCGTAATGATAAAATCACCATTTTTTTCTTCTGGTTGAATCGAAACTAATTCCGCTATAAAGAAAAATTCTTTCAAACACTGATTCACAGAATAAAAATCATTCGTAATATGGCCTAAACATTCCGTGTGTGTTCCGTGTGCATGCGGATTGAAAAAAATATTATTAAAATTGGTTGATGATTTCCCTTCCGAAACTTTTCCAATCCAATCGCCCATTTTC
This sequence comes from Flavobacteria bacterium RIFCSPLOWO2_12_FULL_31_7, assembly GCA_001800945.1. Classification (GTDB taxonomy): domain Bacteria; phylum Bacteroidota; class Bacteroidia; order Flavobacteriales; family Flavobacteriaceae; genus Flavobacterium. The sequence continues at coordinate 12,426 of MGWJ01000003.1, read as the reverse complement.
ACCGGAGAAATTTCAGGTTGATTTTGATACCAAGCTATTGGATTTTGTCCATCAGAAGTTATAGGTAATGAAATATCAATAGGTTTTGATAAATCGATTTTAAAATTGTTTATTGTTGCAATCATTTTAGCACGCGGGTTTAACGGATATTCTAACGCAGATTGAAACGGATTTTAAAAATCAGCGTTGCTCGCATCAGTTTAATCAGCGTTCCAATCTCATTCCAAATTTAATAAAAATAAGTCGGAAGCAATACCATCACTCAAAAACTTTCCTTTTTTAGTGGTTTTTAAAATAGCATCTTCAACTTCCAACAACTGATCTGAAATATATTTTTCTGCTTGCTTCTGTAGATAATTTAGATACTTATCGCCAAATTCCTTTTCGATTTTCTTTAAAGAAACACCCCAAATCGTTCGTAAACCAGTCATGATATATTCATTATATTGGTCGGTTTTGGATAAAGTTTCGGTTTCTGAAGGTAATTTATTTTCAGTGATTTCTTTCAAATACAAAGAATTATTGGCCACATTCCAACTTCTACTTACACCATTATAACTGTGTGCAGACGGACCAATTCCAATGTATTTTTTACCCAACCAATACGCTGTATTATTTTTGGAAAAATAATCTGGTTTACCGAAGTTGGACAATTCGTAATGAACAAATCCGTTTTCCTGTAATTTATCTATTAAAATATGAAAATGTTGTTGGGCCAAATCATCATCTAACTTAGGAACTGTTCCAACTTTTATCATTTTATCTAAAGCCGTTTTTGGTTCAACCGTTAACGCATAACTGGAAATATGTGGGATATTAAAACTTAGTGCCGTTTCTATATTTTGCAACCATTTTTCGTTGCTCATATTGGGCATTCCATAAATTAAATCAAGGGAAATATTATCGAAATATTGAGTCGCCACTTCCAAGCATCTTTTGGCTTCCGCCGAATTGTGCGCGCGATTCATCACTTGTAAATCGTCTTCAAAAAAAGACTGAATACCTATCGAAAGTCGGTTTATCGGAGAATTGGCTAATTCAATAATTTTTTCATCAGACAAATCATCTGGATTCGCTTCTAAAGTAATTTCAGGATTTTCGACAACTTTATAATGCTTGTAAACAGAATCAATCAAAAACTGAATATCATCAATCGTCAATACGCTTGGTGTCCCTCCACCAAAATATATGGTTTCAACAATATCTTTAATTGGTAACTCTTTTTTTCGCATTTCAATTTCTTTCGCCAATGCCAAAACCATTTCATCTTTTTTCTTCATGGAAGTGGAAAAATGAAAATCGCAGTAATGACACGCTTGCTTGCAAAAAGGTATGTGGATGTAGATGCCTGACATATTTAGCTTACAGTCGCAGTCGCAGTTAGCAGTACTGATACTGAAAACTGAGACTGAAAACTTTTATTTTTTAATTCTAGACTCATTCTGTTTCACAAAAGCATCCCAACCTGTGTAACTTGTTGTTCCAACCACTTTTCCTGTATTGAAAAAATGACAAACCGCAGCGGCTAAACCGTCTGTAGAATCTAGGTTTTTGGGCAAGGTTATTAAACCTAATAATTGTTGTAGCATTTTGGCAACTTGCTCTTTACTAGCATTTCCATTTCCAGTAATCGCCATTTTTATTTTCTTTGGCTCGTATTCTGTGATTGGAATTTCTCTTGACAAACCTGCAGCCATCGCTACGCCTTGTGCTCTTCCCAATTTCAACATCGATTGTACGTTTTTACCAAAAAAAGGTGCTTCAATAGCAATTTCATCTGGATGATACGTGTCTATTAATTCGATTGTTCGTTCAAAAATACGTTTCAACTTCATATAATGATCGTCCATTTTATTGAGTTGTAATTCGTTCAATTGAATAAACTCCATTTTTTTGTTCACGACACGAATGAGTCCGAAACCCATAATAGTAGTTCCGGGATCGATGCCGAGTATGATGCGTTCGTTAGCCAAAATTTTTGTTTCAGGATTAAGGTTTCAAGTTCAAAGTTTTGTTTCTTTGCAAAATGATTTCAAACAAAACTAAACAATATCTTACACTTATAATAAAACTGGTCATTGTTTTTGGTGCCTTTTATTTTATTTACGATAAATTAGCCCACGACGAAAAACTGAGTTGGAAGCAATTTTCGGATATTTTACGACATAAATTCACCTTTGGCTGGATACTTTTTATGTTGTTTTTTAGTTTTTTGAATCGTTTTTTAGAGATTTTGAAGTGGAAGAACTTGGTTTTAGTCATTCAGAAGATTTCATTATTTACCGCTACCAAACAAGTTTTAGCTGGTGTAACTGCCGGATTATTTACTCCAAACGGAATTGGAGAATATGCCGGGAAAGCAATTTATTTTCCAAAAAAAGAAACCAAACGCGTTTTGTTTTTAAACTTAATTTGCAACGGTATTCAAATGGTATTGACTATTGTTTTCGGATTAATTGGATTATTATATTTAGGCTACACATTATACTTTTTCATATTAATTGGAGTTGGATTTTTAGTTTTAACATTTCTATTCTTAACTAAAAACATCAACATTAAAGGTTATTCCATTGCTTTGTTTTTAGAAAAAATTAGCGAAATTCCGAAGAAAATCCATCAGAAAAACATTTTATTAGCCATTGCGAGATATTTGACTTTTTCACATCAATACTACTTTTTGTTTTTGTTATTTGGTATCGAAATTGATTATTTTACTTTGATGGCAACTATTATGGCTGTATACTTTATCGCGAGTTCCTTACCTTCTTTTCAGTTTTTAGATTTTGTAGTGAAAGGTGGTGTAGCGATTTGGTTTTTCGAAAAACTGAATATTGACGAATATGTTGTACTATTTATCAGTACTTTTATGTGGTTACTAAATGTAGTACTTCCTGTTATCATTGGAAGCTATTTTGTATTGATTTACAAGACGCGAGATGACGCCACGAAGATACAAAGTCACGAAGTTTTATGATTTTATTTGCGCTAGTTTTATTTTTATATACTGCTTTGATTACTCAATTAGCGTTGGGTATTGTGAAGATGAAGAAGCAAAATCCTATTGAGATTTCAGTTCCAAAAACTACTTTTTCGATAATTGTTCCTTTTAGAAATGAAGCTGAAAACTTACCTATACTTTTAAAATCTTTAGAGAGATTAAATTATCCTACTACATTATTTGAAGCAATTTTAGTGGATGATGAATCAGACAAAAAGTTTGAAGTACGAAGTTTGAAGTACGAAGTAAAAATTATTCCAAACCAAAGAAAAAGCAATTCTCCGAAAAAAGACGCGATTGAAACGGCGATTCAAATAGCCAAACACGATTGGATTGTAACAACTGATGCCGATTGTGAAGTACCAGAAAATTGGCTACAAGTTTTTGATTCTCAAATTCAAAAAAAAGACGTAAAAATGTGTATAGGTTCTGTTGGCTATACAAGTGAAACTGGTTTTTTACACGATTTTCAAAATAATGATTTTTTGAGTTTACAAGGTGTTACGGCTGGAAGTTTCGGAATTGGAAAACCTTTTATGTGTAATGGTGCGAATTTCGCTTATGAAAAAACTTTCTTTAACCAATTAAACGGATTTGAAGGCAATAACAATTTAGCGAGTGGCGATGACGTGTTTTTATTGCAAAAAGCTTTAAAAGTTGCGTCAGAAAAAATTGCATATTTAGGTAATATAAATATCGTGTTTACAAAAAGTTGTGACTCATGGAAAACCTTACTTCATCAAAGAGTGCGATGGGCTAGTAAAACTTCAGCTTATGCGAGTTGGTATCCAAAAATTTTAGGAATGGTTGTTTTTGTAACCAATTTGAGCAGTTTAATTTTACTGATTTTACCAATCTATCAACTAAATTTATGGGAAATGACCGCTTATTTCTTTGTGATGAAATTCGCAATAGATTTTATGTTTTTGAAATTTAGTTCGGCTTATTTTAGAATTCCATTTAAAAACTTTTTGAGTAGTTTTTTAGCCTATCCTTTTTTTACGGCTTTAGTGGTTGGAAGTGCTTTTTATGGAAAATTTGAGTGGAAAGAAAGACAAGTAAAATAAGAGCCAAGTAAAAAGTAAAAAGATAAAAGTATTGTTTTACTTCTTTAAAACCACTGGCATTTGAAACTCTGTTTTTACAGGCACACCTCTTTTAATAGCTGGATTGATTTTTGGAAAATCGGTTAATCGCAATTGAAAAATACTATCTAATTGTGGTTTATTATATGTAATTGAATCGGAAATTATCGGCACGAAATTCAAATCAGAAGTAGAAGATATAATTACTTTCACTTGAATCGTATCTAATTGCGGAAATAATTTTGCTATGCTGTCATCTTTCAATTTCGAATGTAATTGCATAGAAAGCGTTTCGTAAAAACAACTTTGCTGACTATTTTTATCTGTTACCGAATCACATTCCGAAAACGAAGGAAATTCGTCTACTTGCTCCCAATTAATTTTTTTGAGTTCTTGTTCTAACAAAACCTTTTCATCGGGCACTTTCTTATCGAAAAACTGGCACGATTGTAGCGAGAGTATCAGGAATAAAGCAATTACTTTGTTCATTTATTTTTTTATACTTTTAGATTTTCAAAAATACACTTTTATGGAATATATTTTATTGATTTTAGGAATTTGTTTACTAATTGGTGGAATTATAGGAAGTATTATGCCAGTTTTGCCTGGTTTACCCATATCATGGTTGGGACTATTGTGTTTGTTTTTTATACCTGGCATAGAAACAAATTATTGGCTTTTAGGAATTACTTTAGTCATTACTATACTTTTAAGTATTCTTGATTATTTCATACCTGCAAAAGGAACCAAAATGTTTGGTGGAACCAGTTACGGCATTTGGGGAACAAATATTGGTTTAGTAGTTGGTCTATTTTTTCCTCCATTAGGATTTTTAATTTGCCCTTTTTTAGGTGCTTTTATTGGAGAACTCATTAACAATTCTCAAGACAAAAAACATGCTTTAAACGCAGCTTTTGGTTCTTTCATTGGCTTTTTGGCTGGAACTTTCATGAAAGTGTTTTATGGTTTCGTTTTATTAGGCGTTTTTATTTGGATTGCGTTTAAAAACTTTGAAATTTGGATTAAATAAATCTTAGGAAATAAAAAAAGCTCTTCAAAATTGAAGAGCTTTTTTTTTTGCGGTCTGGACGGGACTCGAACCCGCGACCCCCTGCGTGACAGGCAGGTATTCTAACCAACTGAACTACCAAACCGTTGCGATAATGCGATGCAAAGATATAATTCTTTTACTTAAAAAAAATAAATATATTCTATAATACGAAAATAAAAACTGAATTAAAAGCCATTAAACTGATTTTCAGAAACCTTTGAAGAAAAGATTTTTTTTATTACAACCTCATGAATTCGGTTTAAAGGCAAAAAACGAAAAAATTTAACCCAAATGTTAAAAAATATTCTTTAAAAATGTCGTAAAATCAAAAAAACCTTTCCCGATAAAATTATCTCATGAATTGAAAAATCAAAAAATCATAACGTTATAAAATCAAAAAAGCCTTCCAAAAATGGAAAGCTTTTCATTGGTCTAACTACTAAACCTTTCCCGATCTCTCGGGTAAACAACACAACTAAGTTCCTCTTGAAGCCTCAAGATATTTGGGCAAAAAAGCATTCCGATTTCTCAGAATGCTTCCCAAATTTTGCGGTCTGGACGGGACTCGAACCCGCGACCCCCTGCGTGACAGGCAGGTATTCTAACCAACTGAACTACCAAACCGTTGCTGTAATGCGAGTGCAAATATACTACAGTTTTTTAAACCTGCAAATATTTTGATAAAAAATATTATATTATTTTTTAATTTTTTAGCCAAACTTCTGTTTTTCAACTAAATATGTTGTGATAATTTTTTCAAATTTTTCGTCTACCGAAACAGGAACATACTTAATTTTATACGCAGAACAAGTATTAGAAATGTTGTCAAAATAGTTTTTAACTACTTTTTCGTAACTTTCTTTCATATTTTCGGCAAATAAATTGACTTCTTCTCCTGTTTCAACATCTATAAATTTACGTGGTGTGTTGTCAAAATTGAAATTTAATTCTGTTTTTCCATCGTAAACATGAAACAAAACTACTTTATGTTTGTTGTGTTTTAGATGCTGTAAGGCCTTAAAAAGCTTTTCATTATCTTCTCCAATAAACATATCCGTAAATAAAACAATCATAGAACGACGGTGAACTTTTTCAGCAATTTGATGTAAAAAAGTTACAGTATCTGTTTTTTTAGAATCTTTCGGATCATTTAAAACATTTTCGAACTGATTCAAAATCATTCTGTGATGACGCTCACTTCCCTTTTCTGACGCATAATATTCATAGGTATCCGAATAAATTGAAACACCAATGGCATCACGTTGTTTTTTAAGTAAATTCATTAAGACCGCCGCTGCTAATACCGAAAACCCTATTTTACTTTCAGAAAACAACTGATTGTCTTTCAATTTTGGATAATGCATCGAAGAAGAATTATCTAGAATGATATGACAACGCAAATTGGTTTCTTCTTCGTACTTTTTCGTATATAACCTGTCGGTTTTCGCAAATAATTTCCAATCTATATGTTTGGTACTTTCGCCTTGATTATAAATTTTATGTTCGGCAAATTCGGCAGAAAAACCATGAAACGGACTTTTATGCATACCAGAAATAAAACCTTCCACAATTTGATTAGCCAAAAGTTCTAAATTTTTAAACTGAGATATTTTTTCGAGATGCGATTCTAAATTCATACTCAAATATAGTTTTTATATTTTGGAAGACAAAAAAGAATACAAAAAAAGGCTCAATCTCGTTTTGAGAACGAGACGAACCTTTTTCATTTATCTACTTTGCTATTATAATAAAGCGTCAATAGCGTCTGTGTAGGTTTTCTTTGGAGCAACTCCAACTTGTCTTCCTACTACTTCTCCGTTTTGGAAAACTAATACCGTTGGAATATTTCTTACTCCGTATTTTGCAGCAAATTCTTGATTCGCATCTACATCTACTTTTCCAACAACTGCTTTTCCATCGTATTCTGTAGCTACCTCATCAATAACTGGCCCAACCATTCTACATGGCCCACACCAAGCTGCCCAAAAATCTACTACTACTGGTTTATCTGATTTTAATACTACTTCTTCAAAAGTAGCATCTGTGATTGCTAATGCCATATTGCTTTGTTTATGTTTTTAATACTTAATTATTGTAATGCGAAAGTAGAAAATATATTTAAGGTGTGAAAAAAATTATGATTTCTTTTAACTATTAAATGATTAGAAAAATCAATTTATAAATTTTTTAACACGGCCAACAACAAATCACCTTTCAATCTTTTTGAATAATCGGGATTGATGTATAAAAACTCAATTTCTCTATTTTCGTTGAGTACATAAACCGATGGAACTGGCAAAAAACCTGGATTTTTACCTTCTGAATATTTTTCTAACTTTGGTTTTTCTCTTTTAAAAGCGATGCCTAATGCTTCAGAAAACTTACCATCACTATCCGAAAATAATTGATAATTCAATTGGTCTTCTGTTGTGGTTTGCTTTAAAAACTTTGGCGAATCCGGACTAACCGCTACAATTTGATAACCTAACGCAATAATTTGACTTTCAATTTCCTGCATTTCCATTAATTGTGAATTACAATACGGACACCAACCACCACGATATACAATCAAAACTGTTTTTTTATTGAAAATTTCAGTTGTAGAAATTAATTTATCATCTACTGAAACCAAATCTTGTTTTGGAATTTTTTCACCAATTAATAAAGGTGAAATATCTTCAGCACTTGCTGCGATTTGAGCCAAACTTATATTTGAAATAGCTAGAAGTATAAAAAGTATCTTTTTCATAATCAAAATGTTAATATTGCTAAGTTCGGAGATTTACGTTACTAATTGTGTTAAGCAATTGATAAAATTAGAAGCTGAAACGAGTTCGGCTTAACATAACAGGAAATCAATTCAACTTAAAATTAATTTGCATTTTTTCCAGACCTTCCAACAATTCTTTTGAAATATTAATTTTTAATTTTCGACTTGGCATTTCAAGTTTATTTTTTATGATGGTTTCTTCAATTTCTTCCATTTGATTTTCTACGATAATTTCAGTAGTATTTTCCACCTCATCATCCGAATCAATTACAGTTTCATCTTGAAGATCTTCATCAATTTCAATTTCACGTTTTACAAATCGTTTGACTTTTTCTAATTCTAACAATTCAAAAGTTACATTTAAATCGCCTTGATGATTAGAGAAAAGTTCATTTAATTTCGAAATTAATTGCTCTTTCAATTCTTCAATTGGCAATTGAACCGTTAGTTTTTTGGCAAAATCTGGCAAAACATCTTGCAAACTTTGCATGTGTAAAAAGTTAATTCTAGGATCCGATTTTTTACCAGTTTCCTTATTTGCCCAACCTTCTTTTACAAAAATTTTAATAAAAACAAACTGATTTTGAACCAAATAATGACGGAATTTCAAATATTCTTCGTTAAATATTCTGAATTCGAAAGTCTCTTCATACCCTTCAATATTGAAAGTTGCCCAACCTTTATTTTGTTGTGTGGTTCTATGTTGCACATTCGAAACAATTCCTCCAAACGATAAATTTTTACCTACTAGAGGCTCTAAATTATTTAGCGCTTGTAATTTAGTATTGCAGAAATATTTCATTTCAAATTTATAATCGTCCAATGGATGACCTGAAATATAAATTCCTACTACTTCTTTCTCCCGAGATAATTTCTCTAAAGTATTCCATTCTTCACAAGGCGGCACAACAGGTTCAGCAATTTGTACATCCGAAGCATCACCAAACAAACTCACCTGAGAAGAATTTTCGTTCTCTTGAAACTTCGCACCGAAACGCATCGCTTTTTCAAGAAAAGTAATATTATCACCATCCGAATGGAAATATTGCGCTCTATGGGTATCGCAAAATTCATCAAAACCACCTGCTAATGCTAAGTTTTCAAAAGCTTTTTTATTAGCAGCACGTAAATCAATACGTTTAGCTAAATCGAAAATAGATTTATAACGCGCTTCTTTTCTGCATTCTACGATAGTTTTTACGGCATTTTCTCCAACTCCTTTAATGGCTCCCATTCCGAAACGAATCGCATTATTATCGTTTACTGTAAATTTATAGAAAGATTCATTCACATCCGGACCTAAAACTTCTAAGCCCATACGTTTACATTCTTCCATAAAAAACGATACGGATTTGATATCATTCATATTATTAGAAAGTACCGCCGCCATATATTCTGCAGGATAATGCGCTTTCAAATAAGCTGTTTGATAAGCAATCCAAGCATAACAAGTGGAGTGCGATTTATTGAAGGCGTAACTCGCAAACGCTTCCCAGTCGGTCCAAATTTTATCTAATTTTTGTTCATCGTGTCCTTTTGCTTTAGCTTGATCGATGAATTTAGACTTCATTTTATCTAGAACATCTTTTTGTTTTTTACCCATCGCTTTACGAAGTACATCGGCATCACCTTTAGAAAAGCCCGCTAAGGATTGCGACAGAAGCATCACCTGTTCCTGATACACCGTAATTCCGTAGGTTTCTGCAAGATATTCTTCACAAGCTGGTAAATCATAGGTGATTTCTTCTAAGCCGTTTTTTCTTCGTACAAAAGAAGGAATATATTCTAACGGACCTGGTCGATATAAGGCATTCATCGCAATTAAATCTCCGAAAACCGTTGGCTTTAAATCTTTCAGATACTTCTGCATTCCGGGTGATTCGTATTGGAAAATACCTACCGTTTCGCCACGTTGGAACAATTCGTATGTTTTTTTATCGTCAATTGGAAACACATCTGGATTTAAATCGATACCTCTCTTGTATTTAACCAGTTTAACGGTATCCTTTATTAGCGTTAAGGTTTTTAACCCTAAGAAGTCCATTTTTAACAATCCAGCACTTTCTGCAACAGCATTATCAAATTGGGTCACGTATAAGTCCGAATCTTTTGCGGTAGTTACAGGTACGAAATTCGTAATATCATCAGGTGTAATGATCACACCACACGCGTGAATTCCAGTATTTCTTAATGAACCTTCTAATATTTTGGCTTGTTGAATGGTTTCTCCAGACAGTTCACCTTGATTAGCGATTTCGATTAATTCTTTCACCCGATCAAACTCGTCTGAACGAACGGCTTTTTTCACTTCTTCTTCTTTTTCCGAAAGAAAACGCGCCAAATTCCATTTTCCAGGCATCATGGCTGGAATTAATTTGGCAATTCTATCGGCTTCAAACAAGGGCAAATCTAATACGCGAGCCGTATCTCTAATAGCTGATTTTGTAGCCATCTTACCATACGTGATAATTTGCGCTACTTGATTGGAACCATATTTTTTAATTACATAATCCATCACTCGACCACGACCTTCATCATCAAAATCGATATCAATATCGGGCATCGATACACGGTCTGGATTTAAGAAACGCTCAAAAAGCAAATCGTATTTAATAGGATCGATATTCGTAATTCCTAAACAATACGCCACCGCAGAACCTGCTGCCGAACCACGACCTGGCCCAACAGAAACATCCATTTTACGAGCTTCTGCAATGAAATCTTGCACAATTAAGAAATATCCTGGATAACCTGAATTACTAATAGTTAACAATTCGAAATCTAGACGTTCTTCTATTTCTGGTGTAATTTCTTCGTATCTTCTTTTAGCGCCTTCATAAGTTAAATGACGCAAATAGGCATTTTCACCTCGAACACCTTTATCTTCTATATCCTCTGCAACTTGAAACTCCACAGGAATATCAAATTTTGGAAGTAATACATCTCGCGAAAGCGAATAAATTTCAATTTTATCAACAATTTCTTGAATATTACTGATAGCTTCCGGTGTTTGCGGAAACAATTTCTTCATTTCGTTGGTCGACTTGAAATAGTATTCCTGATTCGGTAATCCGAAACGATAGCCACGACCTCTACCAATTGGTGTAGCTTGTTTTTCACCATCTTTCACACACAATAAAATGTCGTGAGCGTTGGCGTCTTCTTTATTGATGTAAAAGGTATTGTTTGTGGCAATTAACTTTACATTATGTTTTCTAGAAAATTGAATTAGCGTAGTATTTACCGCTTTTTCATCTTCTTGATTGTGATTCATTAATTCGATATACAAATCATCTCCAAATTGTTCTTTCCACCACAGCAAGGCTTCTTCGGCTTGATTTTCACCTATATTCAGGATTTTATTTGGTACTTCACCATACAAACTTCCTGTTAAAACAATAATATCGTCTTTAAACTCTTTGATCAATTCTTTATCGATACGCGGCACATAATAGAAACCATCTGTATAAGCTTTTGAAGACAATTTTGCTAAATTATGGTAACCATTTTTGTTCTTGGCTAAGAAAACCACTTGATACCCGTTGTCTTTATTCGATTTATCTTTATGATTGTTACAAACAAAAAATTCACAACCCACAATAGGTTTGATGATAGTTTCTGTTGGTTGTTCGCCCGCTTCTGTTAATTCCTTATTCTTAGCTTCTGCAGCTTTATTATGATTTAGAATTCCGCTCACGAATTGAAATGCTCCCATCATGTTACCAATATCGGTAAGAGCGACAGCTGGCATTTTTTGTTTGGCCGTATTTTCAATCAATTTCGGAATGGAAATAGTTGATTGCAATACCGAAAACTGGGAATGATTGTGTAAATGCGCAAAAGCTACATCTGAAATATCTTCCAAATCTTCTGGCAAGATTTCAATATCTTTAGGAAGTTGTTGTTGTAATTTTTCGCGTAAACTTGCCGAAGCTTGTTTTAAATTAACGTGTTTTAATCCGATTGGTTTTACCTCTGGATTGTTAGTTCTGAAAGCTGTGTAATAGTCGTCAGAAACTGGCAGTTCATTTGCATTAAAATTGCCACGTTTTACTAATTCTAGAAAACATCTCGTAGTAGCCTCCACATCGGCAGTTGCGTTGTGTGCTTCGGCGAATTTTTCGTTAAATAAATATTCGTGTAATTCTGTTAAAGTTGGCAATTTAAACCTTCCACCTCTACCGCCTGGTAATTTTAATAATTGTGCGGTAGTTTCCGTACACGTATCTAAAACGGGCATTTGAGTTAAATCGGTAGGAATTCCAAAACGATGAAATTCGCAGCCCATAATATTTACGTCAAAGCCTACATTTTGACCAACAATGTACTTTGATTGTGATAAAGCAATATTAAATTTTTCAAGAATTTCGCTTAAATCATGACCTTCTCCCGTGGCTAATTCAGTAGAAATTCCATGAATCCTTTCTGCGTCATAAGGAATATTATACCCTTCTGGCTTAATTAAATAATCTTGATGTTCGATAAGATTTCCCATCTCATCGTGTAATTGCCAAGCAATTTG
>MGWJ01000002.1:12059-33882 GCA_001800945.1 Flavobacteria bacterium RIFCSPLOWO2_12_FULL_31_7 | reverse complement strand
CTATATTCCCGAAGAAAAATCGGGAGATGCCGCTACTATCGGGGCTAGAAAACATAAGTTGATTTTTGATGCTAATATTGTTTTAAAATTTTTTATTTGTTTTAAGAATTGCATAAAAATAGCTTAAATCAAGCTGACTAAAGTAATATATTTAGTTTATCCAATTCATATAAAATGTTATAAGGCATAACAACATTAATAAAATTGATAAAAGGTATTTATTATACCATGTTAACCAAATAGCTAAGAGAATTAAAGGAAATCCTTCAAAATAATATTCATTTACTTTACTTCTTATTATAATGGCAAAAATAAAATTATGGGAGATCAAAATTCTTGCAATCCATTTAATTATTTCTGTTCTATTTTTCATTACTTCTTAAACGCTTCTAACGCTTTCTTCGTAAAATCACTCAAGACTAATTTTCCTGAAATTTCGGCACGTTCGTATAATAAAGTGCTCCAATGTGCTGTGTTTTGCCATAAAACTTTTTTCATTTCAGATAGAGCTTCTGGATTATAGCTGGCTAATTGTGTAGCGAATTTTTCAGTTTCAGTATCTAATTCTTCTGGTTGTAATAGTTTGGCAAATAAACCTTTTTCAAATGCCCAAGTTGCGGGTTTCCATTCGTTTCCGGCTAAGGTTAATTCACTCATGGCAGTTTGTCCAATTTTTCTGCTAACGGCTGGTTCAATTACGAAAGGTCCAATTCCTATAGTTAATTCCGATAGTTTTACATCAGCTTTTGTTGTCGCAATGGCATAATCGCAAGCGGCTACAATTCCTACGCCACCACCAACGGCTTTGCCTTGTACTTTTCCCACAATTAATTTAGAACAGTTTCGCATGGCGTTAATCACATTGGCAAAACCTGAGAAAAATTGTTTTCCGTCAGTTAAATTATCAATTTGTAATAATTCGTCAAATGAAGCACCGGCACAAAACGTATTACCTTCACTTTGTAAAACGATAATGGTTGCGTTTTCATTTTTGTCTAAATCCTGAATAGTTTCCACCAATTGTTGCAATTGCGAACTCGGAAACGAATTTCCTGCAGGATGAAAAAATGTGATATAGCCAATATTATTTTTTACTTCTTGTTTTACGAAAGCTGTCATATTATCTTTTTAAACTAAAGTGCGATTTAAATTCTTTTTGAACACCATCTTCTTTGTATTCAATTTTGAACCAATAATCAGTAGAAGGCATTTCTTGTCCATTATATTTACCATCCCAACCATTTTTATAGGCATCAATTTTGGTTAGTAATTTTCCATATCGGTCAAAAATGTAAATTTTCGCATCATATTCTTTGGTTAAGCCTTTAATGTGCCAAGTATCGTTATAACCATCTCCGTTTGGTGTAAAATAATTTGGATAAGAAATAGTAGCAATTTGATTGGAATTTTTCTCTCCACAACCATTCGTATCTCTTACATAAATGGTATAAATATCATTTTCTAAATTGGTAAATACAGGACTTGCTTGCCAATTAATTTGGTCTAAACTGTATTCGTATGTGCCAAAACCACCAATTACTACGGCTTGAATAGTTGATAATCCACTCGCGAAAATTTCAGAAACCAATTCTGCTTGTACGATTTCTGGTGCAGAGGAAACTACAATTTCCATTTGATCTTCTTTAGAACAATTGGTTGTTGTTGTGGTTCCTATATTGGTTACAACAACTTTATAAACCCCGCTTGCGGTAGCATTAAAAATTGCATTTTCTAATCCGGCTGTAGTTTCTGGGTTGGTTGGCGTCCAAGAATACGTATAAGTTCCTGGTGTAGTTGGAGTAGCATCAATTGCGAAATTTCCAATTCCCGTTCCAGGTTCAACGCATAAAACTTTGAAATCTTCGATATCAAAATCAGGAAGAGGATTCACTTGTAAATCTACATATTGCCCTAATCCTACACAATCGTTATTTACATTACTGTCAATTCTCACCCAAATATTTTGAAGATTCGGGATGATGTTTCTATAACCATCTGGATCTGTGGTGTCAATCGGATTTATTTCTGCCAAAGCATCTGCCTGACTTTCATAATACGTAACAATTAAATTAGTACTACTTGTAAATTGCGCTAAAATTCCATTTACTGGATCATTCGTAGCTACATTTAAGTCGAAATAATCAATTCCATCACCTTCAGGATCAGTTAAATCGATAAAATCATCGCATTCTTGCAATATAATTTTTGCAAAAGTAGCTGGAATTTGTGTCGCAGAAACCACTAGATTTACTCTTGCAGTTCTGATACATCCATTTTCATTTTCTATTCGAGCCCAAACAATTCCGTTATCTGGAGAAGTATAAGTGGTTTCGTTTGGAATTTGACCAATATCATTTTGAGCGTTAAATTGTGATAAGTAATACTTAAACGTTAAATTAATTTGAGTTGAAATTAGAATATTCGCTTCTGTTAAATTAAAAATTGAAATTGCATCGGTATCATCATCACATTGTCTTAAAGTCACTACATTGTTCACAACTGGTAAAGGCGTAACAACGGCATTAAAACTTGTAGTGTTATAACAATTTGTTAGTGTATTAAATAAGCGAACGTAAATTATTCTGCTTAAACCAGTGTAAGAAACAATGGCATTACTTCCAGAAATAGCATCCGCTTCTAAAAGATGATAGGTAACATTTACATTAGTTTGACCATTTAATATTTCAACCGTTTTTGTAGTTAAATTAAATGTAGTTTGTCCGTTTGTATCGTTACCATCTATAGCATCATCACAAACTTTTAAATCAGTAATAGGTACTAGTGTTGGAATATCATAATTGTTTACTATTACATTTGAAGTCAAGGCTGGACACACGCCGCTTGCAGGAATAGTGTAGGTATATGTACCGCTTACATCAACTGCTGGATTGAAAACGCCTGTTCCGCTGACTAATGCTGGAGACCAAGTTCCGCCTGTTGTAACTCCAGTTCCTAACAAAGGAAATAAATCAAATGAAGCTTCATTTTTACATGTGTTTTTTGTGGTACTTGTACCGGCATTATTAGCGATTTGTATCGTAACATTTACTTTTACATTGATAAAAGTTAAAGCAGTATTACATGTTTTAGTAAACGCGTAGTTGTATTCACCTGGAATATTTATAGCTGGATCAAAAATGTTTCCAGTTAATGGTGCGCCACCTGCTGGCACAGTCCAAATTCCGCCAGGGCCTGGATTTCCATTTATTGCCTCAAATAAATTGGTTGTGGTTGAAGAACAAACCGTTACTGGAGTATCTGTAGGAGCACTACCAAATCCGGAGTAATAACCCGCATATCCTGCAGCACCACTTGAACCAAAAACACCTACCGCTAGAGGCCCAGTAGAAATAACATTTACATTTCCGGTGTAACCAGAAATTCTGTAAGTCACCCAATCTGTATTTCCTAAAACAGCTTGTGCTTGTGAAGGATTTATTGGGTTCCCATTAACGGTTATCGTAGCAGTAGAATAGGTTAACATCATTAAATCTGAATCGTAATTTGTACCACCTATTTCATCAATGGCTGGTAAATAAACTGATTCTTGAAAAAAGCAACTTAAAGGTGGAATGAAATTTAAACCTGAAGTAGCAGTGTCTGGTAAACCTCCAATTAATTGATAGGCAAAAACAGGTTTTGACGTTTTTACATAAATATTTTTGTTAGTTGTTCCTTGGTATTCCGAATTTGGTACTAAATAATAATCTCCAGCATTTAAAGTTATTGAAGCTGTTAGATTTCCATTTACGAATACCTCAGTATTGTCTTGATCTGCTACAATTAAAGGGAGTTCCATTTCAGGAGTTCCATTTCCTTCAATGAAAATATATTCATTACCAATTTGTGAAGAAGAAACAATTTGATCTAAACACATATCAGCTCTACCGCTTTGAATTCCTCCTAAAATATTACCAGAATTTACAGCAATAGGTTTGCTAGATTCTATTAAAGTACCAATCGCACCATCTAAATTTGCCAGTTCAGAACTATATCCGCTAAAAACGATACTTTGTCCTGCATTTAAATTGAAATTTTGTGTGTCTGAAGTAATGTCGCCACTTCCAGAAACAAAAACAACATTGGTATTGTAGTCGGATAACGTTACGGTTGTATTGTCTTCTGTAGCCATAACACTTGCTACAAATGAGGTTCTATTATCTGTTGATTCATTAATCATATGACCTAATCGGAATCTGTTACCTATTCCTGGTCTTCCTTTTGAAATTAATGTTTCGGCATGATTAGTATGTCGCATTCTAAAACTCACATAAAAATCTTTTGGTCCTTCTAAGATTAAACCTTTATCGCTTTTTACCACATTCACATCGTCAAGTTCTAGGAACATTTGTGTTGGTTGTCCCGCTCCAATTGTCACTTCAACTGGATTTGTTCGGGAAACTGTAAATGGAGAACCTGGAATTGGTGAGCCATTACCAGTGGTAACCGTTACCAAAAAAGGAGTGGTTTCTGCAGTTGAGATATAAACGTAATGATCCTGAATAGTTGATTCATCTCTGGCGTGCAAAGGCGGAATCCAATGTTTATTACTTAATTGGGCTTGACTTATAAAAAAAGTAAAAAAGGGTACTATTAGTAGAATGTTTTTCATTGTGGTTTGATATTTCACAACAAATTTATTCTATTTTTATTGAAATCAAATTTTAAAAACAAAAAAGGTAGTAATTCATACTTGTTTTAACAAAATATTAAGGTTTGTATTAGGCTAAAAAAACGCTCTTAATTGTACTGTTCCTGTATGAATAGTTTTGCTAGTTTCCGATTTTCGTCCGTTGTAATTTATTGAAATATCTAAAAATTGTGTGATATTTTTCTGAAACAAAAGTTGCCAAGTAGAATTTTTTCCATTTTGTAAACCTTCTAACAATTGAAAACCAACCGGTGAAGACGAACTTCCTATAAAATCATTATTGATGTAAGTAAAAATACCGTTTAAAGTGAATCCTTTTTCTGTATTCCAATTGAAAGACGTTCCAAATTGGTTTTGTTTCAAACGTTCTAAGTTGCCTAAAGTATTTTCTTTAGTGCTATTTTCGTAAAAAACATCCCAGCTTGCATTTTTAGAGAAAATATAAGATACTTTTGGCGCAAATTCTAAACCATTAATATTGAAGTTTCTACTCGAATAACTATCTGAAATGCTTTCTGAATTTGATGTGTTCGTTTGCATTTGTATCAGCCAAAACTTTTTTATCAAATGTGCATATTGCAATTGGTGACTTTTAATATAGTTTTCTTGACTACCAAAATTTAGTAAGTTTTTTAACGAACTTGAATTGTAGGTATAAGTTACCGAATTTCTTTGTTTTCCTTTGTGAAAGAACAAACTATTTCTGAAATTATTGTTCAAACCGATTAAATCTTCTTCGTTTTTTGAAAATGGATTCCATTCGAAAGAATTAGAGTTTCGAGCTACTTTTTTATCAATAATTAGAGAAGTTTGATTATAAAAATTCGATAAAAACTTCTTGAAACCTTCGCTGTTTTGCCAAGCATTTCCATTGAAAGTTAACGTTTGACTCAACTTGTTTTGATAGGTGCGAATAAACGTTTGATTCGGTAAAAATACTTTCACATATTTTGCTAAATCTGGAAAAGTAGCAATTTCAAATTCTTGTAATTCTTGAACATTATTGTTGTTGTAGTCGTTCCACATATAAACACCACGGCCGGGGTCTACTTCCAAATAAGTAAACTCTTGTTGGGCAATACTTCCCGAATTATTTTCATAAAAAGTAGTCGTTTGAATCAACTGATTGAAAAACGAATCCGAATAATTTAATCTCGAATTGATAGAAGGTTCTGTGGCACGATTGTCAGCAAATTACAAGGTTCTGTAATTGATGAAAATCCCTAAATTTCTTCTGTCATTTTTAATCAATTGCGATTTTAAATAGCTAGAAAAAGAAGCATTCACACGTTGTAAAATATTGTTTTGAATACTATCGTTTTGTCTGGCCAAATAACCAATTTCTGTAAAAACTTTGGTAGAATCACCACGACCAATAAAATTTCCAAATTCGGTAAAACGCTGACTGAAATTACTTAAAACTTGCGTTTGAGTTAGTAATTCTTTGCTGTTTTCAGCTCTAAAACTTCCTCCAAAATAATTTTTCTTGATATGATATTTCGCTACATTCTGATTTCTAAAAAAGTCGGATTCGCTGTAATCACTTCGGCTTTTCATCAAACTTGTTTGCGTTTGAAAAACTACTGATTTGTTTTTCGCCACAGCTTGAAAAACATGTTTATTTCCAGAAAAATTAATAGAATAGTCTAACTTTTCGAATTGATATTTTCCAAAGGTTTGCCACTTTACAGAATCTTTTTGTACGGAATTAAATTGCAAACCACCCACAATCAAAACTTGATTTCCTAAAGGATTCGTGATGTTCCAATCGCGGTTAAATTCAATATTATACAAACGTTCAATGGGTTTGAAATTTTCTTGAATGTAATTGATATTTGCAAATGATTGTACATTTATTCCTTTCGAAAATAATTGTTGTTTGAAGTTTAATTTCGAAGCAATCCCTTGATTGTTAGCATCGTCTATGCCTGAAAACAGATTTTTATCGTTGTTTGAAATGGCAATTTCTGTTTCAATTTCTGTTTTTTCTGAAGGTGTATATTTACTAACAATCGTAGCAATTTGAATTTTTGTCGGCGCAATTAATTTTACAATCGGTTCATAATTTCCTTGCGGAATTCCAGCAATTGGCGCCACATATTCGTAAATTTTGCCAATCGTATTGTTACTTGCTAAAACATAATTTCCTAAATTGGTTCCAACGAAAGTAAATTTTACTTGATATAAAGTCAGGGTTTCATCGGTTGAAAATTCAAATATTTCTGTTGAACCAATTAGCGTTTTTTTGTACAAAATTTTGTTTTCTGAGTACGAATCTTCATAAGCAGAAGGCGCATTCATTAAAGTAGCATCATCACCAGCATTTTGTAAAATTTGCACTTGTTCTTCCGATAAACTTTGTTGTAAAGGTTGGTTTTTTACATCATTTTCCGAATATACATACGCGCCAATACTAAACTTGTCGCTTTCATGTTGAAATCCACCATAACTTAAAAAACGGGTAAAATTTCTATCCGAATATTGGTATTCCATCACAATTCGCATTTCGGAAGTAATGGGAAAAGTGGCGTTGAAAATAATTTCACCCGCGTTATAATCGATAATATAATCTTTGTTTTCGCCTCGTTCTTTCAATATTCCATTTACATAAACCCGCTCGGAACCTGAAATAATTAACACATACAATTCGCCATTATTGCCACGTAGTTTATACGGTCCTTGATTGCCTTCTTGACCTGTAAAATTACTTCTAGCATATTGTCCGCGTACTAAAGATGCTGCTAAAAATAAATCGTTTTTTTGGGTATTTCCCCAATTAAAATGCGAAGATAAACCTTGAACTTTTTTATTAAAATTTAGAAAAGAAGTCTTTCTGTTTTCTAAAAATAAATCACCGGCTCTAACATTCCAGTTTTTGGAAGAAAGTTCAATAAATATTTGATCAAATTCATCTAATTTTTGCGAATATCCGCCTTCTTGTAATGGAATATTACTGTCTTGAATGGATGCTTTTAAGGTTACATTATCAGCTAATTTTCCTGAAATTTGTAAATCTAAATTCGAATTTAAAACGGTATTTTGATTGTTTCCAATCGTTACACCACGAGAAATACTTCCGTTAGTTTGTAAACCATTAAAAACTGAGATTGGTTTTTTATTATTTTCGGTAAAGGTTAATAAGCGACCATTTTCATTCGGAACAATTTTTTTTTCGTCGTAAATGGTGTAGGTTTTCGTTAAGAAATTAGGCAATTGGTAATAAGTTACTTTAACCGAATCTTGAAATTCTTTCTTAAAAAGTAACTTTTTGGTTTGATAATTGAAAGAATAAAAAGACGTGTCAATTTCTTGATTATTGAAATTGTACATTTTAAACGAATTCGGATTTAAAGCCAAAGTATCAATTTGAATTTCGGCTTTAGTATAAGCTAATTTTTTCGTTTTGAATGCTTGATTTCTCTCTTGAGCCAAGCCAAAAGATATCGAACATAAAAATAAAAAAAGAAATAGCTGTTTTAACATAGGGTAAAAGTACTGATATTTGTATAAACGAGAAAATTTTGGTTTTTGTATGCCATTCTATTTGCTTAATTTCGTTATAGATATTAATTTTTCAATACTCTAATTTTTTATATAAAGTAACATTTCGAACAAAAAACATACAAATTATTAAAAACAGCATAATCATGAAAAAACAACTTTCTATTTTATTTTTATTTCTTTCAGTTGTCACATTTGCTCAAGAAGCAAGTTTAGCGCGTATTGATAGTCTTTTAAATTATTTGAATGAACATGATAAGTTTATGGGTTCGCTTTGCATTATGCAAGGTGATGAGGTAGTTTTTAAACAAGCATACGGCTATTCAGAAGCTACAAAAGGCATTAGAGCGAATGGTGGTACAAAATACAAAATTGGTTCGATTACCAAAACATTTACCGCTACGATGATTATGCAATTGGTGGAAGAAAAAAAGATTTTATTAACCACTAAATTGAGTCGATTTTATCCGAAAATTGAAAATGCCGATAAAATTACCATCGAACAATTGTTATACCAACGAACTGGAATTAAAGATTATGCGAATGCCGATGCGACGCTAACCGATGTTTTGGGAAAACCAAATATTAAAGAGTTAATCTTGAAGAAAATTGAAAATTATACTTCCATTTTTGAACCAGATACCAAACATGAATACAGTAATTCTAACTATTTTGTTTTAGGATTAATTATTGAAAAAGTAACCAAAAAAACCTATGCGGATAACTTAAAAATCAGAATTGCTGATAAGTTAGGATTAAAAAATACGTATTACACCAATCAAAAAACAGACATCACAAAAAGAGAAAGTTATTCTTATACATTTAATGGAGAATATTGGGACAAAATTGACGAATGGGAAAATGATATTGCTTTTTCTTCAGGTGGAATTATTTCTACACCAGAAGATTTAACCTTATTTATTCGTTCTCTTTTTAAAGGGAAATTAGTGAGTCCAGCTTCATTTGAATTGATGAAAACCTTAAAAGATACTTACGGAATGGCTTTAATTCGTTTTCCTTTTGGGGAAAGAAAATTCTTTGGTCATAACGGTAAAATTGAAGGTTTTGAAAGTACAATGGGTTATTATCAACAAGACGATATGACTATTTCATTACTTTCAAATGGTGTAAATTATAGTCAAAATGACATTATGTTAGGTATTTTGAGTATTTACTACAAATCGCCTTTCCGTTTTCCTGTTTTTGAAACTTTAAATCCAGAAAAAATTAAAGATTATGTTGGAATATATTCTTCAAAAGATATCCCTTTAAAAGTTACGATTTTCGAAAAAAATGGTGCATTATATGGGCAAGCAACCGGACAACCAGAATTTCCGCTAACCTACGCTAGTGACGACCTTTTTTATTTTCAAGCAGGTAATATTGAAATTTATTTCGTAAATGATGGTTTTGTTTTAAAACAAGGTCGAAATAAATTTAATTATAAGAAAGAATAGAAATACATTATCTTAGCGAATTAATTGATTACAATGAAATATTACATAATAGCTGGTGAAGCTTCTGGCGATTTACACGGTTCTAATTTAATGAAAGCCATTTTGGAAAAAGATCCAACTGCCGAAATTCGTTTTTGGGGTGGCGATTTAATGCAAAATGTAGGCGGAACTTTAGTGAAACATTATCGCGATTTAGCTTTTATGGGTTTTGCTGAAGTGGTGATGAATTTGAGAACCATTTTAGGAAATATTTCGGTTTGTAAAAAAGACATCTTACAGTTTCAACCGGATACCATTATTTACATTGATTATCCAGGTTTTAATATGCGAATTGCGAAATGGGCTAAGAAATTAAGCATTCAAAATCAATATTATATTTCGCCACAAATTTGGGCTTGGAAAGAAAATCGTATCAAAGATATCAAACGTGATGTAGATAAAATGTACGTAATCCTTCCGTTTGAAAAAGATTTTTATGAAAAAAAGCACAATTTTCCCGTTGAATTTGTAGGCCATCCTCTTATAGATGCGATTTCAAACAGAGAAAAAACATCGTTTGAAAAATTCACATCCGAAAATAAATTGTCTCAAAAACCAATAATTGCTTTATTGCCAGGAAGTCGAAAACAAGAAATTGAAAAAATGCTTTCGATTATGCTTTCTGTAGTAGATAAATTTTCGGAGTATCAATTTGTAATTGCTGGCGCGCCAAGTCAGGAATTTGAGTTTTACCAACAATTTCTAACCACAGAAAATGTAAAATTTGTAAGCGATAAAACTTACGACTTACTTAGTATTTCTCATGCAGCTTTGGTTACTTCTGGAACGGCTACCTTAGAAACAGCTTTATTCAAAGTGCCCCAAATTGTGTGTTATAAAGCGAATAGAATTTCGTATGAAATTGCCAAGCGCATCATTACGTTGAAATTTATTTCTTTAGTTAATTTAATCATGGACCGAGAAGTAGTGAAAGAATTGATTCAAAAAGAGTTAAATACTAAAAATTTAGAATTGGAATTGCATACAATTATTTCTGGAAATCAAAGAGAAGAAATGTTATCGCAATATGCTATTTTAGAACAAAAATTAGGAGGAAAAGGCGCAAGTTCAAAAACCGCCGAATTAATAATACATACCATAAAAAAATAATTTTGTAAATTCGTAGCCATTAAAACATTAAAAATTTTGAAAAATTCTATTTATATATTTTTACTAACTATTTTTTTATATAGTTGTAAATCAGCACAAAAGCCAACTATCATTACTTCGAAAAATGATGCTTTGAAAATGGGAGCCTATTCTTTTACGGAAAAAGAAGGTTTAGATAAACCAGCTAAACCCACTAAAAAAGAATTAAGAGCAATTGAAAAAGCCAAGCATAAAGCGCATCAGGATAGTATAGAAAAATCAAAAATTATAGTAGTGGTGGAAGAAGAAACCCCGCAAGATTTCACCCCTACTTTTGAAGTTTCTAATTATATAAAAGAGCAAATTTTGAATGTGGCAGCTGAAAATTTAGGTTCTCCTTACCGTGGTGGTGGAAGGACACCAGCTGGTTTTGATTGTTCTGGATTTGTCAATTACACCATGAGTCAGTTTGATATTGAATTGCCAAGAAGTTCTGCGGAAATGTCGCGAATTGGGAAGCGTATTTTAAAAAGTGAAGCGCAATCAGGTGATTTGATTTTTTTCAATACTAGCGGCGGTGGCGTAAGTCATGTTGGAATTGTTACTGAAAATAAAGAGGGTGTTATTAAGTTTATTCATTCTTCTACAAGTAGTGGTGTCATTTATTCTTCCACAGCAGAAAGCTATTATGCAAGAACATTTGTTGGTGTAAATAGAATTCTTGAATAAAATTCTATGAAGTTTTTTAAGTTTCCCATTGTCCCTATACTTTTTGGTTTTATTTTCGGAATTTTAACACAATATTTCTTTAATTTACCTATTGATTTTATCTTTTTTGGAATAATTTTTAGCATTATTAGTTTTTCGATAAGCTATTTTATAAATGTGAAAAAGAAGTTTCAAAGTTATTTTTTCGAAAGTTTTGTAGTGATTTTAAGTGTCTCTTTCGGAATGTTTTCTGGTTTTTTACATCGAGAAATTAATTCTAAAAATCATTTTTTAAATTACCTTTCGGAGAAAAATATCGTTCAAGCAGTGGTTTCTGAAAAATTGAAATCTACAGTTTATTACGATAAGTTTATATTGAAAACGATTGCAGTAAATGAGCAAATTTGCAACGGCAAAATTATTTTTTATGTGCCCAAGAAGGCTAAGAAAGGAATTGAAGTTGGAAATAAAATTAAGTTCTTTCAAACGCCTAAATTGTTGCAAAATTCGTTTAATCCACATCAATTTGATTATTCGAAGTATTTACAAAATCAGAATGTTTTTTACGAAGTAAAACTTAAAGAGACAGATTTTATAGCAGTTTCTCCAGACAAAAACTACTATCATTATATCCATTTTATTAAATCGAAATTATTAAAAAGTTATCCAATTGAAAGCTTTAAATCGGACAATTATAATTTATTAATGGCGTTGCTTTTTGGTGAAAAAACCGAATTGTCAAAAGAAGTTAGTAATAATTATACACAAGCCGGAATTGTTCATATTTTGGCAATTTCAGGTTTACATATTGCATTAATTTATGGCATCGTACTTTGGTTAACCAAGCCTTTACAACGATTGAGAAAAGGAAAAGTCTATGTGTTTTTAATTTCATTAAGTGTATTGTGGTTTTATGCTGTTTTAGCTGGGTTTTCTGCTTCTATAGTTCGTGCAGCTGTGATGTTTTCCATCATTGCTTTAGCAAAAATTTTAAACAGGCAATCTAATATTTACAATTCGTTGGCGTTATCTGCGATGTTTTTATTGTTGTACAATCCGAATTATTTGTTTGATGTGGGTTTTCAATTGAGTTTTGCAGCAGTTTTAAGTATTGTTGTTTTTCAACCTTTTGTTCGAAAATATAGTTATTCGAAGTATTATTTGGTAAGAGAAACGAAGTCTTTATTGTTAATTTCATTAGTGGCTCAAATTGGTGTTTTACCTTTAACGTTGTATTATTTCGGGCAATTTCCGTTGTTGTTTTTAGTTGCAAATTTAATTGCGATTCCACTTTCGAGTATTATTTTAGTTTTAGGATTGGTATTGATTCCGTTTAATTTTTTACTTCCAAAAGTGTCGGTTTATTTAAGTGTTTTCGTTAATTTGTTGATTGAATTGATGAATAGTTTTACTGCTTGGATTGTTCAATTTGATGCTTTTGTTCTCAAGAATATAGCTTTTCACGAAGTTTTAGTAGTATTGATGTATGTTATAATTAGTGGTTTAATTTACTTCGTTTACCATCCGAAAATTAAAAATTTAAGTTTGATTTTAGGTGCGGTTTTACTTTTTCAAACAGGTTATTTTTTATTGAACTCCAACGAAAAAAACAAGGATGAATTTGTGATTTTTAATATGATGAAACACAATCTTTTTGTAGAAACTAAAAATAATAGTTCTGTATTTTATACGAATGATATTCAAAATTCTAAACCAACAATCGAAGCATATACTAGAGGTAAATTTGTTAAGGACTACCATATTGAACCTTTAAAAAACGCGTATCTTTTTAAGAAAAAAATACTTTGCGTAGATAGCTTAGGAGTGTATCATACCAAGCAAAAACCTGAAATTATAGTATTAACCCAATCGCCAAAAATTAATTTACAGCGTCTGATTACTCTAGTAAAACCTGAGCAAATTATTGCAGATGGTTCTAATTATAAAAGTTATATCCAACTTTGGAAGTTAACTTGTGAGCAAGAAAAAATCCCTTTTCATGCTACTGCCGAAAAGGGATTTTATAGATTGAATTAAAATCTTTATTTTTTAGCTAAAAAAGCATTGGCTTTGCTAATCCAATTTTTAGCAGAATTATCATAACCTAAAGAACCTAAGCCAGATAAATTTACTTTGTTATCTGTACCTTTTATAGGATTTACAAACCAAACAGTTGGATATCCTTGAATACCAAAAGTTTGTGCCAATTGTTGGTTTTGCATTTTTATATTTTGATCTTGTGGTTTACTTTTTGGAAAATCTAATTCTACTAAAATTACATTTTGAGTGGCCCAAGTAGCAAATTCATTTGTTTTTAAAACATCTCTTTGTAATTTGATACACCAACCACACCAATCAGAACCTGTAAAAAACAATAATAAAGGCTTGTTTTCTTTTAAGGAAGCTTCGGTGGCTTTTGCCATATCTGTATGCCAATTTAATTCTTGTGCTTGTGCTACCAATCCGCTAATTAAAAAAGCGAATGCGAAGATTATTTTTTTCATTGTAATGGTCTTAAATTTATTTTACAAATATATACAAATTGTGTGCCTAAACACAAGTTACTTAACATCTTGCATTAATTTTTTAACTAAAGGTGAAATAACAATTAGCACTACACCAGCAATTAAGGCATAAATTGCTAATTGGTAGTAGCCATCTGCATAAGTATTTAGCTTTTCTAAATTGGTTGCATTTTTAGATGCTTTTGCAATATTTGCGCCTAAAATTCCAGCAAAATATTGGCCATAAGCACTCGCTAAAAACCACATTCCCATAATTACGGCTTGTGTTTTTTGAGGTGATAATTTTGTCATGGCACTCATTCCAATTGGTGACAAACACAATTCTCCAAAAGTGATGATAAACCAACCAAAAGTGAAAACACCTAATGATGTTTTTCCTAAACCGTCAGCAAAAAATTTCGTATAATAGAAAATCCAAAATCCACCTGCTAAGAATAAAAAGGCTAATCCGAATTTTATAATAGTGTTAGGTTCTATTTTTCTTTTCGCTAGCCATAACCAAACTAAACCAACTAGTGCAGCAAATCCAATTACAAATAATGAATTTGCAGAATTGTTAACACCATTCGGACTTAAAGCTACACCGGCAATAGTATTATCTAAATTATTTGCTGCAAATAAACTTAAAGAACCGCCACTTTGCTCAAAAAATGCCCAAAAGACAATTGAGAATAAAATGAATACTAAAGCAGCAAGTAGTTTTTTATTTTCAACGACTGAAAAATTTCTCATTTCGTAAAATAAGTACAAAATAGAAATTGGTCCGATTGCATACATGAAATAATCAGTGTAAACTGTATTTCCAACCATAATAATCACAATTGGAATGATTAATACAGAACCTAAATAAGTTAAGTTTTCTAACAGTTTCTTTTTGGAAGTTTCTAAATGACCTAATGGGGTTAGCCCAATACTAGCTATACTTTTTTGTGTTTGTGTAAAAGTCAATAAACTAATAATCATTACAATGGCAGCAAAACCAAAACCGAAATTCCATCTTAAATGTTCTGGGACTAATGATTGCCATAAAGAACCTTCAGCCACAGCAATACAAAGATAACCACCAATTAAGGCACCTAAATTCACACCCATGTAAAAAAATGAAAATCCGGCATCACGTCTTGGATCATTTTCTTTGTAAAGTTGTCCTACCATTGAAGAAATATTTGGCTTGAAAAAACCAGTTCCAACTATTGTAAAACCAATTCCAACGAAAAATAAGTTTTTTGGGTCTACTGCTAAAATGACACTTCCGATAATCATTAAGAATCCTCCCCAAAAAAGTGATTTTCGTAATCCTAGAATTTTATCAGCAAATAATCCACCAATAAAAGTAAAAGCATATACCCAAGCTTGAGTAGCACCGTATTGTAAATTTGCAATTTCTTCATCCATGGCCAAATGATTCACCATAAATATTACTAACATGCCTCGCATTCCGTAAAAACAGAAGCGTTCCCACATTTCTGAGAAAAATAAATACCACAATTGTTTTGGATATTTACCTTTAAAATTTTGAATTTCTTCTATCGTTTGCATACTAGTTGATTCCATGATCTTTCATTACTTTATTTAAGTTTTTCACTAAGGCAAACATTAATACTGTTGCAAACATCAATAATCCGAAGTTTACCCAAAAGAAATCCGCTTTATCATCATACGTGTCCCACATACTGGCTAATACACCAGATAATTTATTTCCTATTGATGTGGATAAAAACCATCCACCCATCATTAGGGCAGTAATATTTTTTGGAGATAATTTTGATACGATGGATAATCCCATAGGACTTAAGAATAGTTCTCCAATAGTGATAATTCCGTAATTAGCCACTAACCACCAAACCGATACTTTTTCAGTTCCATTATTTCCAATATGAACTGCGGCCACCATAACTAATACCGATAAAGCTGAAATTAATAATCCAAATGCGATTTTCGTTGGAGTAGAAGGTTCTTTCTTTCTACTTCTTAAATATGTGAAAAAGGCAACTACTAATGGTGTTAAAAGAATCACCCAACCTGGATTGATTGATTGGCTTAAGTTAGCTGACCAAGTATATATTTTACTTTCTTCAGTTGGCAATTTGTCTTTGGCTACATTTCTGAAATATAAAGGGTAATCAACCGTTTTTATGACTTCACCATCTTTTTTCTGAATTCTTAAGTCTTAATCATACAAAGCAACAGAATCTTTTTTATAAGTTAAAGTATATGTAAGGACTAATTTAGAACCTATTTGTTGTGCTGTTCCGGTTAATTCTCTGTCAGTGTATTTGTCGCCCCAATTATTTAGTGCTGAACCGTTTAGTTTAAAAACCGCCCAGAATAAAATTACAACGGCAAAAATTGAAAGTAAGGCCCCAATTGGTCTTTTTTCTTCGGCTTTAGCTTTGAAATATAAACTTCCGTAGAAATAAACTACCGGAATGCAGGCAAATATAAAGGCATCGGTACTATCTGAACCAAAAATAGCACAATCTATATTTGTGTCTGAAGCTACGCCTTTTAAAAACCAACCAATAATTCCAAAAATTACTGATGGAACTAAAATGTATAATACAATTTTGTAGAAAGGCATATCACCTTCTTGAACTCCTTTTTTGTCTGTTTTATCGCCATAATGTTTAGTTCCCATTAGGAATATTATCACACCAATAAACATTCCTACTCCAGCTGCCATAAAAGCTTCTTGCCATCCAAAAAGGATTTTTAACGCTGCTCCAAAGAAGTTACAAATAAAGGCACCAACATTAATTCCCATATAGAAAATGTTATATCCTTCATCTTTTTTAGCGATGTATTTTTCTTCGTTATAAAAATTACCTAAAAGTGTAGAGATATTTGGTTTGAAAAATCCGTTTCCTACAATAACTAAGGTCATAGCAACGTATAACATTGGTAAGCTATGAATTCCCATCATCATGTAACCAGCCCCCATCATGATTCCACCCATTACAATAGATTTTTTATAACCTAAATATCTATCGGCAACTAAACCTCCAATAAAAGGGGTTAGAAATACTAAAGCAATGAAAGTTCCGTATAAATCTGATGCTTCTTTTTCCGTCATGGCGAATCCAGCTTCTACATCTTTAAGATATAAAGTAAAAATACCAATCATTAAATAGTATCCGAAACGTTCCCACATTTCAGATAAAAACAAGTAAGGCAATGCTTTAGGGTGTGATTTCCACATAATATATTGTTTTTTTTAAAGTTAAAAAGCCCCGATGTAATCGGGGCTTGAAAGATATAAAAAATATTTTTAATGATTATTAGCTTACACCGTTCATCATTTTTTTCAATTTTGGTGATAAAATGGCTAAAATAATAGCTGCGATACCACAAAGAATTACGAAAACCATAAAGAATTCATATAAGTTATGAATCTCAAATCCGGCAAAAGAAGTGTTGGCTAATGGTAATTGTTCTTTTTCGAAAATAGCTATTTGTTCAGGCGTTAACGTGATTTTTTTATCTAACACATCTTGAAGATTAACACCTAATTTTTCTGCTTTTTGGAATTTATCACCAGTTGCAGGTATAATCGCTCCTAATGAACCTGCTAAAGCATATCCAGCAGCATTAGAAATAAAGAAAACTCCATATAATAAAGAAGCAAATCTTTTTGGGGCTAATTTACCAACTAAAGACAATCCAATTGGAGATAAACAAAGTTCCCCCATAGTTTGAATAAAGTATAGTAATACTAACCATTTAATTGCTAATAAGCCTGAGTTTCCTAAATCTTTTACATTGTGGGCAATAATGAAGTAACTTAATGCAATTAAAGCTAAACCAATTGCTTGTTTCATTGGCGAAACTGGTTCTTTTCCTTTTGCTCTTAATCTATCCCACATGATACTAAATGGAACTGCTAATATTACAACGAAAAGTCCATTAAAAATTTGAACCATTGAGGCAGGCATTTCCCATCCAAATAAGAAAGTTCTATCTGTTTGATTTGATGCAATGAAAGTTAAAGATGATCCGGCTTGTTCAAAGGCTGCCCAGAAGAAAATAATAAAGAACGATACAATGTAAATTACCCAGATTCTTTCTCTTTCCACTTTACTTTCTGCAGAACTCATAATTAAGAATGCTAAAGAGATTCCTGCACCATAAATGATTGGGTATATAATACCTTTAACTAAAGTTCCAATTTCAAAATTACTAAATCCAATTTCTGATACTAGAAAATATCTAAAAGCAAAAAATAAAACAACGAATAAAATTGACGCAATTCCGATTGATTTACTTGAGAACTTAGCTTGTTCTTCAACTACACCGTTTGCAACATCTTTATTTGGTTTAGCTCCAATTGGTAATCCTTCTGGAGAAATTACATATTTGTTTTTCAAAAAGAAGAAAACTAATGTTCCTAAAACCATGGCAATACCTGCCATCAAATATCCCCATTTAAATACCGTAGGGTCTTGAACGTTATTGACTTTTACATCTGCAAAAAGAGGTACAAAATATTGACTTAATAAAGCTCCAATATTGATTCCCATATAAAAAATAGTGAAAGCAGAATCTAACTTGCTTTTTTCTTGTGGTGGATATAAACTTCCCACCATAGAAGAAATATTTGGTTTAAAAAATCCGTTACCAAAAATAATAACAAATAAACCTAACCAAAACATCCCTTTAGAGAAATCTAGATTGCTATCATAAATAGTAGCACTATAAAATAATGAAAATTGTCCTATAGCCATAAGGGTACCACCAAGCATGATACAACTTCTATTTCCTAAATATTTATCAGATATAAAACCTCCTAAAAGTGGAGTTAGATAACAAAGAGCTAAAAAGCCTCCATATATAATTGATGCATTTGATTCTCCTAGCATTAGGGCGTTTACCATGAATAAT
This sequence comes from Flavobacteria bacterium RIFCSPLOWO2_12_FULL_31_7, assembly GCA_001800945.1. Classification (GTDB taxonomy): domain Bacteria; phylum Bacteroidota; class Bacteroidia; order Flavobacteriales; family Flavobacteriaceae; genus Flavobacterium. The sequence goes on along the minus strand of MGWJ01000002.1, from coordinate 15,034 downwards.
GTTAAGATTGCTCGCATTCCGTAGAAATTGAAACGCTCCCACATTTCTGTTCCAAATAATACCCAAAGTCCTTTTGGATGTCCTTGTTTAACTGTTTCGCTCATATTGAATTTATTTATTTGTAATTAGGTTAGTTTATAGTTTTTCTAAGATGAAGTTAGTCATTTTTGTATACAATTGTAAACGTGTTTTTCCGCCAAAAATTCCGTGGTTTTTGTCTGGATAAATGGCCCAATCAAATTGTTTGTTGGCTTGTACTAAAGCTTCCACCATTTTCATTGTGTTTTGTACATGCACGTTATCATCCGCCGTTCCGTGAACTAATAAAAAGTTTCCTTTTAATTTACTTACGTGAGTAATTGGTGAATTGTTATCGTATCCACTAGCATTTTCTTGTGGTGTTTGCATGTATCTTTCTGTATAAATACTGTCATAATATCTCCAAGAAGTTACTGGTGCAACGGCAATAGCAGTTTTGAAAACATCAGCACCTTGGAAAATACAGTTTGAGGCCATAAAACCACCAAATGACCAACCAAAAATTCCAATTCTAGATTTGTCAACATATGCGTAATTTCCAAATACTTTAGCGGCGTCAATTTGATCTTCTACTTCGTATTTTCCTAATTCTTTTTGCGTGCATTTTTTGAATTCTGCCCCTTTAAAACCAGTTCCTCTTCCGTCTACACATGCTACAATATATCCTTTTTGTGCTAACATCATAAACCAATAATCGTCAGTTCCGTTCCAAGCATTATCTACTTGTTGTGAACCTGGACCAGAGTATTGGAACATAAATACAGGATATTTTTTAGTCGCATCAAAATCTTTTGGTTTAATCATCCAAGTGTTTAAAGTATGGCCTTTTTCTGTAGTGATAGTAAAAAATTCTTTTGGAGCCACATTATATTTTGCTAACTTTTCTTCCACAGCTTCGTTAGATTGAATTTTCTTTAATTCTTTAGAAGTTTTAGAGTCGTTTAAAGAATAATAAGGCGCAGAAGTGGCACTAGAATGTGTATTGATAAAATATTGGAAGTTCGGGCTAAATGTAGCGTTGTTCGTTCCTGTTTTTAATGATAATCTTTTTTTAGATTTTCCATCAATTGAAATAGAATAAACATCTCTGTTAATCGAACCATTTTCTACTGATTGGTAGTAAATTGTTTTGTTTTTTTCATCGAAACCGTAATAAGAAGTTACTTCCCATTTTCCTTTTGTTACTTGGTTTTTCAGTTTTCCAGATTTATCGTAGTGGTAAATGTGATTGTAACCATCTTTTTCTGACGTCCAAATAAAGCTATTGTCTTTTAGGAAAGTCAAATTGTCTGTTACATCTACATAAGCCTTGTCTTTTTCGTTTAATACCACTTTTTTCGCACCTGAATTTCCATCTACAAAAAGTAAATCCAAATTATCTTGGTGGCGATTCAAAACTTGAGCGCTTAAAACATTCGAGTCATTTGTCAATTTTAAACGAGCGATGTAAAAATCGTTGTAATTACTTAAATCAATTTTTTGTGTTTTTGAATTGCTTACATCATAAATATGAAGAGAAACTTCTGCGTTTTTTTCACCAGCTTTTGGGTATTTGAAGACCGATTGTGTAGGATATAAACCTTGGTTGTACATGTCCATTGAAAATTCTGGAACGTTAGTTTCATCAAAACGAATGAAGCCAATTTTAGTTCCATTAGCATTCCAATCAAAAGCACGTACAAATGCAAATTCTTCTTCGTAAACCCAGTCTGTAATTCCATTAATTACTGAGTTTTTCTTTCCGTCAGTAGTAATTTGAGTTTCTTTATTTGAAATAAAATCGAAAACGTATAAGTTGTTTTCAAAAGCGTAAGCCACTTTGTTTCCATCAGGAGAAAATGTAGGTTCTTGAATCGCTTTTTCTGTAAATTTTGATAAATTTTTGGAAGCGATATCGTAAACGAAATAATTTGCAGTAAAAGAATGTCTGAAAATTGGATTGGAATTGGTAGCGATTAAAATCTTTTTTTCCACTTTGTCGAACGTATAACTGTCGATAGATTCTAATTCTTTGTGGTTTTTTGTATCGATTAATGTTGAAACTTTGTTTAACGTGGCATAATCAAATAAATCAATTTGCATAGTTTTTGAAGTTCTGTCGAAATTTAGTACCGTATATTGGTTGGTGTTCTTCATGGCATTCAATTCGTCCATGCCTTTTGTTCGGAATGCTCCGCCCCAAATTTCTTCTAAAGTAAGTTTTTGTTGCCCAACAACTGATATAGAAGTTGTTAATAAAAGTAATACTAATTGTATAGATTTTTTCATATTATTTATTTGTAAAAAACCTCCAATTTTAGTGAAAATTTACGACATATCCATAAAAAAAACTGACATTTTGAAATTTAACATTTTTTTTATATTTTTATCAGTTGAACTTTAACAGTTTTGGATGCCCAAACTATATAAACATATTCTCTTAGTCATTTTTCTTGTCCTCGCTCAATTTTCTGTTGCGCAACAATTTAAATTTGATGTGATTAATCACGAAAAAGGTTTGTCTTCTTCAAGAATTAATAAACTTTACAAAGACAGTAGAGGTTTGTTATGGATTTGTGGTGATGGAGCAGGTTTGTTCAGTTATAATGGTTATGAATTTAAAAACTATAATAAAGTAAACGAGCACGAAAACTTATTTGTTAATGATGTTATTGAAAATGAGAAACAGCAACTCGTTTTGTCTTCCAGATATTTAGGGATTCTTTTTTTTGAAGGAAATAAATTTATCAAGCTCACCACATTAAGCGATGCGAAAAATACGCCAAATGCTGCGATTTCTAAATTCGCTAAAGCAAAAAATAAGATTTTCGGTTTTAGTACTTTAAATATTTATGCTATTGATGCGCAAAACGAAGTAACCAACATTAAAGACTTAACAACATTTTCTTTTTCGAAAATAACTTCAGCAGAAACTATCAATGAAGAATTAATTCTGT
>MGWJ01000002.1:10857-12030 GCA_001800945.1 Flavobacteria bacterium RIFCSPLOWO2_12_FULL_31_7 | reverse complement strand
AACGAATGTTATAAAAAAAATCAATGATTTCAGTAATGAAGTTACAATTTGTAAAGGAATTAAAAATAACGTTTTAGTAGCAGATTTAATTGGGAACATATACGAAACTACCTTTGTTAAAGCCAGTTTAGATAAAAATAAATTATTAGTTACTATAAAATCTAAAAATGGAGGTACTTTTGGGATTACGAATATTTTGCAAAATTCCAATGGAAACATTTGGTTTACAGGAACCAAAGAAACCGGAATAGGAATTTTATATGATCCAAAAAACTACACTATTTTAGATAGTAAAAACGGCGTACCAGCTTCTGAATATTTATCGTTATTGTCCGATAATGGAATTATTAATATCGGAACAGATTATCTTGGGTTTTTTCAGTTTGGAAAACAAAGTTTCATAAAATATAACGCCACACCAGAATTAAGCACACCTTACATTTTTAATATAATTGATGTAAAAGAGAAATTATACATTGTAGTATCAAAAAAAGGAATTTTAGAATTTGACAATACCGATTTTAACAATCTGAAATTCATTAAAACAATTCCTTTTTCGGGCAGAGTTAGTGAATTGTTTAAAAATAAAAATGATAAACTTATAGCCGCTACTTCAAATGGTCTAATGGAATACGATGGGGTAAAATTGAATACCAAATTTAAAACCCCGTGTACAAGTGTTTTTCAAGATCCTTTAGGAGGAAAATATTTTGTAGGGACACCAGGAAATGGAGTGTTTGTTTTAGATGAAGATTTTAATGTTGTTGATAATTATATAAATAAAAAGCTAAATATTAGCTATGTTCATTCGATTCAGCAATACAAACAAAATTTATATTTGGTTTCTACCAATATTGGAGTATTATTATTTGAATATAAAAACAGAAAGCTTAATTTCAAAAAAACGATTACAAAAGGGATTACTTTTTTAAAATGTAAAGATCAATATGATACTTTTTGGTATGCTACAGAAAATTCTATTACCTCAATCAATAAAAATTTAGCTGTAAAGAAATTTACCACTTCAAACGGGTTGTCTTCTACCTTAATTTATTCCTTAAATACACACAAACAATATCTTTATGTAGGGTCTAATAAAGGAATTGATAAAATTGAGATTACCCAAAATGGTGGCATCGATAAAATAGAAACACTAAATATTTTTAACGGATT
>MGWJ01000002.1:0-10839 GCA_001800945.1 Flavobacteria bacterium RIFCSPLOWO2_12_FULL_31_7 | reverse complement strand
TTTTAATTCGGGAAATGTTGAGAAATATGGTAATGTGTATTTTGGTACTGTAAAGGGTTTATATAAATATATCACTTATGTTTACCCAAAGGCAGCTGAAAAAAACAGTTTAAAAATTACTTCATTGTCTATTTTTAATGATGAGTTTGTATCTAATAATTTATGGTATAATGTTCCAGAAAAGAACCACCAATTTGAAAGTAATCAAAATTTCTTGACATTCAAATTAGGTCAATCTACCAGCGAAATAAACAAAAAAATATACTATTCGTATAAACTAGAAAACTACAATAAACAATGGAGTAAACCACAATCGAATAATGAAATCTCATTTAGCAATCTGTCTTCGGGTTATTATATTTTAAAGATCAGAGAAGTAGATGTGTTTTCAAACAGTAAAGGACTTATTACAACGCATCCTTTTTCTATCAAAGAACCTTTTTATGGTTCATGGTGGTTTTTTTCTATTTTAGCCTTAATTTTTGGTGGAATTTTAAATTTTACTTTCCAAAAATCACTAAAGTTTAATAAAGAATATGTCAAATCTCTTTCCGATAATAATTTTATAGAATACAAAAGAAACTACTTGCTGTACTTCGGTATTATTGTTATCGTAACCGGCGTATTTTATATTTACTTGAAAATAATTAATGAAAACCAACTGATTACCAGAATTATTTTTGGTTCTTCCTGTTTGTTGCTTTATTTTTTATCTACCTACAACTTCGTTTTACAAAATCTGAAATACATTTTCATTTCTTATTTCATATTGTTAGTGGCCATTTGTTTTCAAAATTTAATGCTAAATACCGTTCCGTTATATGTTACTGCAGAATTCTTATTAATCTTGTTTTTTGCATACAACGTATTCGATAAATTTAAAACCTACATTATTTTCTCGGCATTAATTTTAATAGCCTTGTTAATTTTATTTTTAAACCTAAAAGCCAATAGAGAAGTTTATTTTGTTATAATTATTGCCAATGTTATTATTTTAATCATTAATTTTTCAAGACGTTCTTATTTACTTAATGCAAACGATAAGTTGATTTTTACTAATAATATCATCAATCAATCTAATAGTATTACTTTGGCTTGTGATAATTTAGGCAATGTAAAATTCTGTAGTGATTCTATTACCAAAATATTAGGTTACAGGCCAGATGAAGTGCTAAACAAACAATTTTGGCGTTTAACTGGCGATGAAGATTTTAAAGAAATAGATTACAATGATATTTTTAAACCGAATTCTATTTTTGTTAGAAAAGTAAAAACAAAATTGGGAGAAACAAAATACATTCAATGGAGTGATGCCAAATACGGAGATAATCTTTTTATTGCTTCTGGTTATGATATTACGGAGAAAGTTGAGGTGGAAAAACAATATCAGAATTTAGTTCAATTTGCTTCTGATATTATTTATGAAATTGATAAATACGGAAATTTCACTTTTATTAATCCCTTCGGACTAAAAACGCTAGGTTGTAAGAACGAGGATATCATTGGAACACATTTTACTGATTTAATTTTAGAAGAAGATAAGCAAAGAGTGGTTGATTTTTATAGTAATATTTCAGAAGATCAAACCGAATTTGATATTTTAGATTTCCCTATTAGAAATTTGAAAAACGAGATTTTTTGGTTTTCACAAAAAGTCAGTATTAAAAAAACAGAACACAATAAAATCATCGGTTTTTCTGCTATTGTAAGAGATGTTACCAAAATAAAAGAAATCGAAAAACTTGAAAATATTCGAAAATTAAAACTAGAAAACTTCAACAAAACGCTAAATGTGTTAAGTACAAGAGATTTCTCAGATCAAACATCAATTGATTTAATAATTACAGAAATTTTCAAAGAAACTTACAAAAGTATTCGTGTGGATTCTTTAAGTTATTGGGAAAATTATTCCGATAAAATTGTTCTGAAATGTATTTTAGATAATGATGAAATTACACCACATCAGGAGTTTACTATTTTCAAAAAAGACTCTACAGAATATTTCGAAGCGTTGAATGATCAAACTTATGTTGAAATTAATTCGTTTGAAAAATTTCCACAAGAATCTTTCTTCATTAAAGAATATGCGAATAAGTTCAATATAAAATCACTTTTAGATTTTCCAATTTATCTTCAAGGAGAATTACAAGGTGTAGTTTGCTTTGAAACTACAACTAATGAATATGAATGGGATGATGATGAAGTTAATTTTGCCAGAACAATTTCTGATATTATTGCCATTTCCATTGAATCATTCAACAGAAAAGTTTTAGAAAAACAAGCGATTTATAAAAGTGAGATTTTACTTGAAATTACCAAGTTTACAGAACATTTATTAGCCAGTAATGATATCTTACAAGTATTTAAAAATGCAAATAATTTTATTGGTGAAGTCATCAAAGCGGACCGTTTTTACTATTACGAAAATGACGAAAATAACTTGTTAAGTCACAAGTTTGAATGGAAAGTAGAAAACAATGCTTTTGAAGTTAATGATCCTTTGTATCAAAACGTTCCACATAGTTTTTATCCTGAATTTATTGATACGATTTTAGCCAACAAACCTTATAAAGCCTTAGTTTCAAAAATCGAAAGAAAAGGCGAAACAGGCGTAATGTATAAGTTTTTAAAAGATAACGGAATCAAATCTAAATTAATTATTCCAATTTTTAAAGATGATTTCCTAATTGGTTTAATTGGTTTCGATGATAAAAAGGTAGAAAGAGAATGGACCGATGAAGAAGTAAATACTCTTCAAATTTTAGCCAACAATATTTCTTCGACCTTAATTAAAATTAAAAACGAAAAAATTCTTAAAGAAAGTGAAGAAAAATTTAAACTTTTAGCCAACAATATTCCAGCAACTGTTTATTTAATTAAAGCCGACGAGGATAGAAATATCATTTTTATTAATGACGAAATTGAAGTTTTAACAGGATATAACAAACTAGAAATTCTTAATACCGATTTCCATATTTATAATCTATATCATCCTGACGATAAAAAAAATGCCATAAAAATTATTCAACAAGCTTTAAAAGAGAAAAAACCATATAAAGTTACTTGTAGAATTATCCGAAAAGACGGTAAAATTGTCTGGGTTGAAGAATACGGAGAAGGAATTTTGAAAGATGGGAAAGTAGAATATTTAGAAGGGGTATTAATTGATATCACAGAAAGAAAACAAGCCGAAAAAGCCGTAATTGCCAAAGAATTAGCAGAATCTTCAAACAAATCGAAATCGGAGTTTTTAGCGAACATGAGTCACGAAATCCGAACGCCTTTAAACGGAATCATCGGTTTCAGTCAGTTGTTGCTAAATACGGATATAGATTTGCTTCAAAAAGAATATTTACTAACAGTTAACCAATCTGCAGAATCACTTTTAGATATCGTTAATGACATTTTAGATATTTCAAAAATTGAAGCTGGTAAACTAGTTTTAGATTTAAAGAAAACCAAATTATATCGAATTGTTTATCAAGCCATCGACTTAATTAAGTTTAATGCAAACGTGAAAAACTTAGAAATAATTGTTGATATTAAAAATGATGTGCCTTGTGATGTGGTGGTAGATGATATCAGAATCAAGCAAATTTTAATCAACTTATTAAGTAATGCTGTTAAGTTTACACATGAAGGACAAATTGAATTAATCATCTCTAATCAAGGTAAAAAAGGCAATAAAACAATTTTAAAATTTGAAATTATCGACACCGGAATTGGAATTAAAAATGAAAACAAGTCTAAAATTTTAGACGCCTTTTCACAAGAAGATTCCTCTACAACCAGAAATTACGGTGGAACTGGTTTAGGACTTTCTATTACCAACAGATTACTAAGTTTAATGGGGTCGAAATTGGTTATTGAAAGTGAAATAGGTAAAGGAAGTAATTTTAATTTCGAAATCATCATTGATGCAAAATTCTGTAAAACACATAACAAACTTCAAAATAAAATTATAGAAAATGCTTTAGTTATAGATAGTAATGAAAAAGCAGGGACTATTTTAAATGATTTATTAAACGTTTACGGAATCAATAGTACTTATCATAATAAATTTAAAGACATTTATTTAAACGATAATGATGCCCTTTTTGTAGATTATCATTCTTTGTCTGAAACGCAATGGCAACAGATTTTATTGGCGCAAAAAACAGATAATTTCTTTCTGTACATTATGCAACCAATCATTTCTAGTAATGTAGAGAACTTACTAAATGAGAAAATTAAAATCTTACTAAAACCTTTTAAAATTGATGCATTACAAAAAGAATTGAATAACTTAAAAGATATAAATCCAGTTGAACGTATTCTTTCAGATAAAAATATAGAAGCTAAAAACGACAAGAAAATTAAAATTTTAATTGTGGAAGACAATAAAATCAACATGTTGTTAACCAAGACTTTAATTTTAAAACAATTTAAAAACGCGATGATTATTGAAGCGGAAAATGGGGAAGAAGCTATTCAGAAATATGCGAAGCAAAAACCACAACTGACTTTAATGGACATCCAAATGCCTGTTAAAAACGGATATGAAGCGGCAGAAGAAATTTTACAAATGAATCCAAAAGCGATTATAATTGCTTTAACGGCCGGAATTTTTACAGGTGAGAGAGAAAAATGTTTAGAAATTGGAATGGTTGATTTCGTGGTAAAACCATTGGATAAAGAACTTTTTGATACGAAACTTTTAAAATGGATTAAAACACTTTGAAACTAACTTTTATTACCTTTGCAAATCAATACGATACTAATGACTCAAAATAAAATAGGTTTTTCAAAACTAACGAAAGAAGAAAAAATAAATTGGATTGCCCAAAATCATTTCGCTAATCCGAAACAAGCTATAGAGGTTTTACATCAATATAAAAATTCAGATGAAGCACTTCAAAAATTGCACGATGAGTTTATAGAAAACACACTAACCAATTTCTATCTACCATTAGGTGTAGCACCAAATTTCACTATCAACGGAAAAAATTATACGATTCCTTTTGTCATTGAAGAAAGTTCAGTGGTGGCTGCCGCAAGTAAAGCTGCTAAATTTTGGGGCGCTCGTGGCGGATTCAAAACAACTATTTTAGGTACTGAAAAAATTGGTCAAGTTCATTTTATGTATGAAGGTGATAAGCAAAAACTAATCGAATATTTTAATTTCGTAAAGCCATTTTTGCTTTCAGAAACAGAAGATATTACCAAAAACATGCAAAAGCGTGGTGGCGGAATTTCTGATATTCAATTAGTGGACAAAACAGACGCTTTAGAAAATTACTACCAATTGCATACAACTTTCCAAACGAAAGATAGTATGGGTGCGAATTTTATCAATTCGTGTTTAGAACAATTTGCAAAAACGTTCAAAAATAAATCAGAAGATTTCGGAATTCATTCCATTCAAATTGTAATGAGTATTTTAAGTAATTTTGTGCCGAATTGTGTAGTTCGTGCGGAAGTTTCTTGTCCAGTTTCAGAATTAAATGAAGACAAAAATATAACTGCAACAGAATTTGCAGAAAAGTTTTTAACAGCTGTGAAAATTGCGGAAGTTGAGCCTTACCGAGCTGTAACACACAACAAAGGCATCATGAACGGAATTGATGCAGTGGTTTTAGCAACTGGAAATGATTTCAGAGCAGTAGAAGCAGGTGTTCACGCTTATGCAAGTAAAGACGGAAAATATACCAGTTTATCACACGCTAAAATTGAAAACGGAATTTTTACATTTTGGTTAGACGTGCCTTTAGCTTTAGGAACCGTTGGCGGATTAACGAATTTGCATCCATTAGTAAAATTTTCTTTAGAAATGTTAGGAAATCCATCAGCTACTGAATTAATGGAAATCGTTGCCGTTGCCGGATTAGCTCAAAATTTCGCAGCATTACGCTCGTTAACTACATCCGGAATTCAACAAGGGCACATGAAAATGCACTTGAACAATATTTTAAACCAACACCAAGCCACAAAAGAAGAAAAGCAAATTGTAATTGCATATTTTGAAGACAAAACAGCTTCACATAATTTAGTGGTGGACTTTTTAGAATCATTGAGAAAAAATTAAACATATAAGCCATATAAGTTTTTAAATGCACAATAATTTAAAGTGTATATAAAAGTTATTATAAGTATTTCGTTAAACGAAATTTTTCAAGCATAAAAATACAAGCCATAAAGTGAAAAATACAAGCCATGAAAAAATTATCAAAAAAAGAACTAAAAAATTTAGTTTATCAAGTTAATGGAGCTGCCATTGAAGTTCATAAAGCATTAGGTCCAGGATTATTAGAATCCGTTTATCATCAATGTTTATTAAAAGAATTAGAATTAAGAAACATTAAGTATATTTCTGAAAATCCAGTTCCTATTGAATACAAAGGTTATAATTTAGAAACAAAGTTAAGGTGTGATTTTTTAATTGAAGATGTTTTAGTTGTTGAACTAAAGTCGGTTTTTGAAGTTAATTCAATATTTGAAGCACAAATATTAACTTATATGAATTTATTGAAAGTTCCAATTGGTTTATTAATAAATTTTAATGTAAAAAATATATTTTATGATGGTCAACAAACCTTTGTAAATGAAATTTATAAATTACTACCAGAATAGATTATCATTTTAAACATATAAGTCATATAAGTTTAAAATTTAAATAATAAAATCACTTAAATTTACGAAGTAAAAACTTAAACCTGCTTTATAAAGTTTAGGTAAAGGGAAAAAACTTATATGACTTATATGGTTAACAAAAACACATTCTACTCTAACGGAAAACTCCTCATCACTGGAGAATATTTGGTTTTAAACGGAGCTAAAGCTTTAGCGCTACCTACAAAATTTGGGCAATCGTTACAAGTTTCTTCATTGGTAGAACAAAAAATAAGTTGGACGAGTTTTGATACCGATAAAAGCATTTGGTTTGAAACCGAACTGACTTTCGAAGATGTTATTTTACGAAAAAATTTCGAAGAAGAACATCCTATCAAACATACTTTAGTTGAGATTTTACATCAAGGAAATCTTCAAAACCCTGAATTTTTGGCTTCAAAATCAGGTTATAAAATTGAAACCGAATTAACTTTTCCAAGAAATTGGGGTTTAGGAACATCTTCCACATTAATCAACAATATTGCGCAATGGTTGCAAGTTGATGCGTTCGAATTGTTACGAAAAAGTTTTGGTGGAAGCGGTTATGATATTGCTTGTGCGCAACATAATTCGGCCATCATATATCAATTAGATGCAGAAGAAAAACCAATTGTTGAGGTCGTTGATTTTAGTCCAAATTACACGGAAAATATCTATTTTGTATATTTGAACAGAAAACAAAATAGCCGTCATGCGATTCAGAATTACATGAATAAGCAACAATTTCTAACTAAAAAAACCACAACTATTTCCGAAATTACGAACCGATTAGTACTTTCTTCAAATTTAGAAACCACAACTGGTTTATTAGATCATCACGAAATTATTTTAAGCGATATTTTAGAAATGGAAACCGTAAAAGAACGTTTGTTTCCGGATTTTAAAGGCACCATAAAAAGTTTAGGTGCTTGGGGCGGCGATTTCGTAATGGTGCTTTCTAAAGAAAATCCAACGCCATATTTCACATCAAAAGGATATGAAACCATTTTGAGGTATGATGAGATGATATTAATCTAACCCCAAATTCTTAAACTTATAGTCCAAAATTGTTTCCAATTTTTCATTGGAAACAATTTTCCCGACACTAGGTTCATTTTCTGAAAATTCTGGTTTTGGTAAATTTAATGCTACAGCTTTTTGCGTGTAATATTCTTTTCTGGTTGGATGAAAAGGCGCAACTGCGTTAAAAGTTTCATTCCAACAGTTTTGTTTCAGCGTCTCACCAATAATCCCAATACAATCTACTTGATGAATTAAATTGATTGGTGCTTCTGGATTGGCAACATTGGTTTTTCCGGCCAGCATTTTTATCGCATTTCGGTCTTCGCCGATAAGGCCACCAAAACGGATAATGTTGGTTTTAAATTTTTTATTATTTCTAAACAAATTTTCCACTTCTGCTAGCTGTTTTCCACTTTCTGTATCAGAATGTAATTCGTTTTTTTCTGTAACAGTCGGAATCGAATCAAAATCACCATAAACGGATGTTGAACTAATGAAAATCACTTTTTCAACAGCTGAACTTTCAATAAATGGGAGTAAAGTTTTGATTTTATTAACGAATGTTTTTCCAACAGTAGTTTCAGTAATTTTTCTCAATCCTGGCGGAATATCGATAATTAGAATTTCAGAATCGTTTAAAAATTCGGAAATATTCCCAATGATTTTATCTTCCGAAAGTGCTATTAAAAAAGGGGCGATTTTATTAGATTTTAAAACTTCTAATTTTTGTTCAGAAGTCGTGGAACCTTTTATTTCAAAACCTGTTTCAATTAATTTTTGGGCTAACGGAAGTCCTAACCAACCACAGCCTAATATTGAAATTCTTTTATTTTCTATCATCAATTAATTATCTTTTTTTACTAAAACATATCCTTCATTTTCCAGCCCCATATAGCCTTGATCGTACACGAAATAATAAGTATTTCCAGTTTTTGTGGTGTACACGGAAGTTATTAAATCGAAATCGAAACCTTTGCTAATTAATTTGTTTTTAGTGGTTTTGGTTTTGCCTTCTGGGTTTAATTCGGTTAAAATTCTATAGTTTTTACGCAATTTGTTGTTAATGTTGCGCATTAAGTTGGTGTGGTCTTTATTCATTTTATTGTTGTAGGCATTTCTGCAACCGTCGCTGCAAAACTTTTTATCTTCTCTTCCTACAATTTTTTCGTGGCATTCTAAACAATTTTTCATGGCTTATATATTTTTCTTTTTTATTTTGTAAAACTAAATTTTATTTCTTCTTTACTTTCTTCAAAATACACATAAACGTTTAAAGTATTTGTATCTATTTTTTCATAAGTAATTCCATCAAAATAAAATCTATTGCCTTCCTTCTTGATGAACTTAAAAATTTCTGGTTTATCATTTTCCCATGGTTTTAAATCCCCACTGAAATGTCTAATTTGCATTTCAATTGATTTGTCTTTTTCAATAATTTGACCAAATTCGTAAAAAGTAACCTTATTGTCGCTAATCATTTTGAAGCAAAACATCATGGTTTTTCCGCTCGGTTCATCCCAATTTTCCTGACAAACTCCGTATGGAGAAATACCTTTCCAATTTCCAGCGAGCCATTTTAAGTCATCTAAAGTAGCGCTTGGCGAACCTTTTTCATCATTATATTGTATCGTGTTTTGCGAAAAACCGACGTAAGTTATAAAAAACACAACAAATAGGATGAATTTTTTTGTAGTAGAATTTTTCATAATAATGCTTTTAAATTCAAGTAAATGTACAAATAGTTTTCCAATTGCAAACGACAACAATCGTTTACAACCGATATTAAATGGATAACAACCGAATAATCTTTTGAACTTGTCACATCTTTGCACTGTCGAAATGAAACAACAAGTTTAATTTTGTTATCAAGTTTCAAATCGAAAATTAATAAAACATTATATTTTTGAGATTTCTTTAATTTCTAAAATCTGTGTTTTATAAAAGTAGCAATTTTATTTAATATAAACATTTAAATTTTACACGCCATTATGAAAAACAGAGTACAATTAATCGGACACGTTGGGCAAGATCCAGAAATCAAGAATTTAGAAAACGGAAAATTAGCCAATTTATCTATCGCAACGAATGAAAATTATACGAATGCGAAAGGAGAAAAAGTAGAGCAAACCGAATGGCATAGAATTACCGCTTGGGGAAAGACTGCTGAAATCATTGAAAAATATGTAACTAAAGGAAAAGAAATTGCCATTGAAGGAAAGTTATCACATAAAAGTTACGAAGATAAAGAAGGAAACAAACGTTATGTAACCGAAATTGTTGCCTCAGAAGTTCTACTGTTAGGAGGTAATAAGTAAGAATCACACAAATAAATATAAACCAAAATTAAATTTACACGCCATTATGAAAAACTCAGTACAATTAATCGGACATGTTGGGCAAGATCCAGAAATTAAAAATTTAGAAAACGGAAAATTAGCTAATTTATCAATCGCAACGAATGAAAACTATACAAATGCAAAAGGAGAAAAAGTTGAAAAAACTGAATGGCATAGAGTGACCGCTTGGGGAAAAACTGCTGAAATCATCGAAAAATATGTAACTAAAGGGAAAGAAGTTGCTGTAGAAGGAAAGTTAACTCACCGAAGTTATGATGATAAAGAAGGAAACAAACGTTATGTTACCGAAGTAGTTATTAATGAAATCTTATTATTAGGTAAATAATTTGAGATGCAAGTTAAAGTATTTTCTATCGGATTAGAGCCTGATGTGTTGGAAAAAAACCAAAAGGTGTTGAATGAATTTTTAGCAACTGTTATGTTTAAAAAATCAAGTACGCAGTATATTGAAAAAGAAAATTATTGGTCGGTAATTGTGCATTATGATGAAAAAGAGAACGCAAAACCAGCGAGTTTGGAACGTAAATCCTTTGAAGATTTGTGTGCTAAAGACCAACAAGTGTATCTGTATTTGAAACAATGGAGAGCGGATAAAGCAGAATCGTTACAGCAAAAAAATTATATGATTTGTCATAATTCAGAATTAATCGATTTAGCAATGTATAAGCCTAGTAATCTTGACGAGTTGCAACAAATTAAAGGTTTTGGACCACAAAAAGCAGATAAATTCGGAGATGATATTTTAGCGATTTTGAATGCAGTTTAAATCGAATTGAAATCAAAAGAGCAACTTTTACAGTTGCTCTTTTTTATTTTATTCGTTCATTAAACG
>MGWJ01000001.1 GCA_001800945.1 Flavobacteria bacterium RIFCSPLOWO2_12_FULL_31_7 | reverse complement strand
TGGGAAAGTTACTGGGTAAAAAACAGGAGTTTTTTTCTCGTCTTTTTTCTCATCTTTTTTAATTTCTTCGGTTACTGTTTTCTTAACAGCTGTCCAAGAAACTTCTTTACCATTTTCTAAGATTGCTTTTCCAGATAATCCTGTTTCCGATTTTAATCCGGAAATTCTAATGAATTTTGACGAAACAGAATCTTTACTTTTAATTACCATGCTAATCCATGGCTCGGTGTAGGTTAGTTTAGTTCCAAATTCTGTTTTGTCTTGAGAAATTTTAGCATCTAATTTTGAAATTTCACCATCAATAGATAAATCATACTTCTTATTATCGAATGTTAAATCATATTTTCCTCTGATATCTGAAGGTTGTATTTTTTCAATTACGAATCTGCTACCTTGAATCCAGTTTTCTTGAATCGTATTTTTCGACTCGAAAATATCACCACTTGTAATAATAAAGTTGGCCAAGTTTCCTTTTTTTAACGAACCAATATTTGTTTGATTGGCAATTTTTGCTGGAATTTCAGTTAAAGCAGCAATCGCTTTTTCTTTAGGAAAACCTAATTCTACTGCCTTTCTTAGGTTGGTTAAAAAGTCTTTTGGGTTTTTTAAATCGGCTGTTGTTAAGGCAAAATTAATATTGTTCTCCGCAAGAATTTTTAAATTATAGGGCGCTTGATTCCAAAATTTCATGTCAGATAAAACCACTTGTTCCGCTAAAAATGAATCTGAAACATCATACGCATCAGGGAAATTGATTGGAACAAGTAAAGTTGCATTTGTTTTTTTTACTTCTTCTATTCGTTCTAATTCGTTACCGCTACCTTTGATGATGTAGTTTACTCCGAATTCGTCACCAATTTTATCCGCTCTTAAAATATTTAATTTATCACCTGCATTAAAGATTTGTAATAAATTTTTATTCTGATTAAAAACTTCTAATGTTGCGTCTTTAGATTTTGAACCTCCTGCCGCATACCATTTTGCATCATGATAAAACTGACGAATTAATGCCATACTTCCCATTAAAGACGAAGGATATGCTTGAGCAGAAAGAGAACTTCTTTTGAAGGTAAAATGTTGAGATATTTTTTTATTTAAGATTCGATTTCCGTTATTTTCAGCATCGTTTAAGGTCCAAAGTAAACCTGTGCCGGCTACAATTCCATCGTTGTTGAAGCTTAAAACAGTTCCAAAACCGGTTTCTCTTAAATCTTTAGCGGCTTTTTCATCGTAGCTTAAATTTTCAGATGCATTAAAATCTGCTCTGATATGGTCATTCCAATAGTACCCATTTCTTTCAGAATCATATTGTGGAGCTCTTGAATTTCTTGGTTTTGCTTGTGGTTTTTGAATGCCAAATTCGGTATATAAATCAATAAATGAAGGATAAATTGTTTTACCTATGGCATCAATTATTGTTGCTTCTTTAGGAATGGAAACTTGTGAACCAATTTCTAAAATTTTATCATCTTTAATTAAAATTGTAGCTTTTTCAATTTTTACATTTGATGATGTGTAAACGGTTGCATTTGTTATTGCTACAACGTTTTTGAAGGTTTGTTTAACCCCGTCATTTTTCGGAAAATAATCTTGGCTAAACCCTAAATTAATAGTCAGAAGTACTATTAAAAGTTTAAATATTCGCATAGTTTTTAGTTTTTTGAGCGCTAAAAATAGTTAAATTATGGATAAGATTTACCTTTCAAAAGATTTTTAACAGATGTTATATTTAAAGGGAACTCTAAAATAACATGAGTTAAACTTAATAAATACAACCAGTATAATCCAATTTTATAATTATATAGATAGAGTAGAACCGATACAATCCAAATTAACAGGATACTTATAATTTTTGTTTTAGTGGTTTTATGCCATTGAATTATCGATGTTTTTGAAAACCAGTTTAAATAATGATAGGTATATGCAAAGGCTATGAATTGCATTATTTTAATACCAAAACTAGAATAATAAATATCTTGACTTGCCAACACTTCTTTATCAAAAATAGCAAATACTGTAGCATTTAGTTTTTCAAATGAATTGTATTTTGACGCAATATCTTCCATATAAAAATGGGAATTCAAATTAAAAGTCATTAAACCAACACTCGTTAACATAAATACTACAAAAGTTTGTAATGCTAACTTGTTTCTAGTTTTTTGAAATCCAGAAAAAATAAAGATTCCAGTAAAAATAAAAACGTGAATTAATGTTGGTAGAAATAAAGAAAAAATGGTTTGAAAACTTTTTCTGAAATAATACGAAGTTGTAATTCCTAAAGTTAAAAATACTAAAAACTTCCAGTTGGTGTGTAATTTGTTATTCTCTTTAGAATTGAAAATCGAAACTAAAAAAGTAAAAAATATAAGAAACGGAATGGTAGGTTTTAAGGAGTGAAATGTTGGAATATAAACTAAGCATCCAATGATTAGTATTGGAATAAAAAAGTAGTAAACATTGGTTTTGTCATCAAGAAAATAATTGCGTTGCTGTAACCAATTTATTTCAGTGAGATAATGAAGCGGACCTAAAAAAGCATAAACAAAAAGAAACGTTTGAAATGGTAAAACAAAAGCAAAAATTCCAGAAAGAAGAATCAGAAAAACATTTAGAATATCTAATTTCATTTATCTTTTTAAAAGTAAATAGCCATTAATCGGATTTGGATAATCTGGATCATTTAAATATAAAATATAGTAATAAGTGCCTCCAGGAGCATCTTTATTTCCAACAGCATGTTCTACTTCTCCGTTCCAATCGGGTTTGTTATGATTTCCAGTCCAAATTAGTCTTCCCCAACGATTATAAATTTCTACATTAAAATTCAAGAAAATATCTCTTAAACCAGAAATATAGAAAAAGTCATTTAACCCATCTGCATTTGGCGAAACGGCATTATAAACAATTGGATCACAATTACGTGATTTTAGTAAGAACGAAGTAATAGAAAAGCAACCATCCATATTTTCAATTCGTACCCATATTAGTTTTGGTGTAGTTACTGCTTCATAATTAGATGGATTACTAATTGCATTAATTTCTGCAATTGCATTGGCTTCTGATTCGTAAAAAGTTACAAAATGACTTGGGTCAGTTTTAATACTTTCTTCATAATCAGAAAAATCAAATTGGGCACGACTTAATCCTAAATTACAACTTAATAATTCATCAGGTTGATTAAAACTTGGAGAAGCTAACAACTGGATCATTAAATTAAAAGAATTATTAGATTCAGAAATTTCATTTATAATTCCGGTTCCATTTCCGATATCGTCCACTTGAGCCATTAAATCAAAATTTAACGGAATACTCGTAGGTATATTTACAATTATAGTCCCATTTTCCGAGCCATCTATGGGAATGATATTTTGAGTAAATCCACTACCAATTACAATACCATCTGCGTAAAACGTAATTGGCGTATTAGCTGGTAAATCTGCAGTAGAATTAAAATTTGTTACGGTATATTCAATTTCAAGTTCTCTAACGTTGCAGCTTAAACTTGGTGTTGGAAATGTAATTCTAGCATCAGGTAATTGACTATTTAATTTCGTTACGATGGCATTTACCATAACATAATCTTGACCAGATGATAACTGAATTAATGCGGAAGTATCTCCAACTCCAATATTGTTTTCAATATTATATATGTCCAAATCCATGTTGTATAATGCGTTGGAATTCGTGACAGAATTCGTACTATTAAAAGCATTATTTGCTGGATTTAATGGCGGATTACTGATTACGTTTCCATTAATTTTTAAAGATTCAGTAACCGCAATTCCAGAATCACCTTCCCAAGCTAAAAAACCAATTTTTGCATCTACATTATCAATTACATTTAACGCGTCTAAAGAAACGTCTAAAAAATTTGAAAAAACGGAAACCACTTGCATTCCGTCATAAATATTCAATTGATTTAAAGGTAAGGCGGGATTTTTATAAACAACAATTAAGGCCCAACCGGCAAAATTCGTTCGATTTTGAAAATGGAGAGGTAAAAAAGATGTGACATCTAAGTCGGAAAGCGTGTAAACTCCAGGTCCAGTGGATTGAACTTGTGTCGTAACATCAGCGAAAGCGCTAAAAAAATTATACGTATTTCCTTGAACTAAAACATTTGAAAACGTTCTGGTTGCTGTAATATCTGTTCCATTTAATTTCACATCAAAATCGCCTGTTCCACAACCTGCCCAATATAAATAAGCACTTTCAATAACATCACCCGAAGTTAATGATAATGAGGCATCAGAAGTTGTGAAAATTGAAGGTGATAATTGAAAAGAATTCTCCGCTGGATTTAAAGTGTTACCCACAAATGTAAAATCATATCGACCATTAAATTGATTATATAAACCAATACTTTGCGAAAAGCTAAGCTGAAAGATAAACAAGATAAAAACCTGTAGTTTTTTCATCAAATGGAACTAATTTTAAGATTTATGGCCAATAATTTTACCAAAGTAATAAATTTTACTAATTTCCCCAAAGATTTATCTTATGAACTCATATAAAATTATAAAATATACTTCCGAGCATTATCAAATGTGGAATAATTTTGTGGCTAATTCCAAAAATGCTACATTTTTATTTCATAGAGATTTTATGGAATACCATTCTGATAGATTTGAAGATTTTTCTTTGTTAGTTTTTGACGAAAAAGAACATTTGAAAGCTATTCTTCCAGCTAATATTTCGGGTAAAAAAGTCTATTCGCATCAAGGTTTAACTTATGGCGGAATGGTGATTGATGCGGGTTTAAAACTAGAAAAATTCATTTCTATTTATGCTGAAATTCTTCGGTTTTTAAACCAAAATAAGATCGAAAGCCTTCATTTTAAATTGATTCCGAATATTTATACTTCACAACCTTCGGAAGAGTTAAAGTATGCTTTGTTTTTATCGGAAGCTAAATTATACAGAAGAGATACTTTAGCTACTATTGATTTACAAAGTCGATTTAAAATTAATTCGAATAGAGTAGAAGGTGTAAAGCGCGCTCAAAAATTGGGTTTAGAAATTAAAAAAGAAACAGATTTGAATAGTTTCTGGGATTTGGTTTTAATTCCGAATTTAGAATTGAAGCATGAAGCTAAACCTGTACATTCTCTAGAAGAAATTCAACAATTGCAGCAGAAATTTCCAAATCAAATTGTACAGTTTAACGTATATGAAAACAATGAAATTTTAGCTGGAACTACTTTGTTCTTAGATAAAAAAACGGTTCATGTACAATATATTTCCGCTATTGGCGATAAAAATCAACATGGTGCTTTGGATTATTTGTTTCATTATTTGATTACGAAAGAGTATAAAAATTTCGAGTATTTTGATTTCGGAATTTCTAATGAAAATCAAGGAAAAAACATTAATAAAGGGTTACAATATTGGAAAGAAACCTTTGGAGCTAGAACTTTTTGTCAAGATTTTTATGAAGTGGAAACCCAAAATTTTGTCAAATTAAATCAAGTGTTTATATGATAAAATTTCTCGATTTACAAAAATTGAATCAGCCATTTGAAACGCAATTTTTATCCAAAACAAAAGAGTTTTTAAATAGAGGTTGGTATATTTTAGGAGATGAAGTCAAACAATTTGAACAAAGTTTTGCCAAATATTCTAACGCAAAATATTGTATTGGAGTTGGAAATGGGTTAGAAGCTTTAGTTTTAATTTTAAAAGCTTACATCCAACTTGGAAAGTTACAGAAAGGTGATGAAGTGATTGTGCCTGCCAATACTTATATTGCTACTGTTTTAGCTATTTTAGAAGCTGATTTAGTTCCCGTTTTTGTAGAACCGAATATCGGAACTTATAACATCAATCCCAATTTAATTTCCGAAAAAATAACACCTAAAACCAAAGCTATTTTGTTGGTTCATTTGTATGGTCAATTGGCTGAAATGAACAGTATTATTGCGATTGCAGAAAAAAATAATTTGGTAATTGTTGAAGATGCAGCCCAAGGTCATGGATTACCATTTATTGGGAATTATCCACGAGCTTTTAGTTTTTATCCAGGTAAAAATTTAGGCGCTTTAGGCGATGGTGGTGCGATTACTACAAATGATGATCAATTAGCAGAACGGTTATTTTCTATAAGAAATTATGGTTCGAACCAAAAATATCATAACGATTATATTGGTGTCAATTCTCGTTTAGACGAATTGCAAGCTGCTTTTTTAAATGTAAAATTACCACATTTAGATACAGAGAACGAAGCGCGAAAACTTGTTGCAAAACGTTATTTATCGGAAATTAAAAATGCTAAAATTGTTTTACCAACCTGTGAAAATTTCGATATACATGTGTTTCATTTGTTCGTAATTCGAACGGAAAACAGAGACGAATTACAAGCGTATTTATTAAAAAACGGCATAGAAACGCTAATTCATTACCCGATTCCGCCACACAAGCAAAAAGCGTTGTCAGATTTCAATCAGTTGAATTTGCCTATTACAGAAAAAATTCATCGAGAAGTGTTGAGTTTACCCATAAGTTCCGTGTTAACAAATGAGGAAATATCTAATATTATCACCACTTTAAATTGTTATTAATTGTCTGAAATTAGAAAAATAATACAACAACCGTTATTCAAAATTACTTCTTTGAATAGCATACATATTTTGTTGAAATTAGTTTTTGGTTTCATCACATCAAAAGCATTGGCGATTTTTGTTGGCGCAAACGGAATGGCTTTTGTTGGAAATTTTAGAGCTTTTTTAAATGTTGTGGAGAATTTTTCTTTACTCGGAATTCAAAACGCAATTGTTAAATACGTTTCGGAATACCAACATGATAAAGTAAAATTAAAATCGGTTTTAGCTACTTTTGGTTTGTTACTTTTGGTTTCTTCCATTGCGATGAGTTTAATTTTAATTTTCGGTGCGAATTACTTGTCGAAAGAAATATTCCATCATTCCGAAATCTATAGTTTTGTATTTTACATTTTGGCTATTGTATTTCCATTATACGTTTTTTCAACGTTTTGTATTTCTGTTGTTAACGGTTTTCAGGAGTATAAAAAAGTCATTTATATTCAGATTATTTCTAGCAGTATTGCTTTGCTTTTTTCTGTATTTCTAATTTATTATTACAATACTTTTGGCGCTTTACTTTCTTTAGTTTTAGCACCAGTTTTTGTGTTTTTTAATAGCCTTTTTTATTTAAGAAATGCCATTTCATTTTCTGATGTTTTTTCTATTGCATCATTTGATTTTTCAGTAATTAAGAATCTATCCGAATATGTATTGATGGCTTTGGTTTCTGGTGTAATTGGTTCGTTTGTTTTATTAGAAATTCGTACTGATGTAATTGAAATTACAGGCTTGAAAAATGCAGGGATTTATGAAGGTTTACAGCGAATTTCATCGTATTATTTACTATTTATTTCTTCCATAATGTCAATTTATTTTTATCCTAAATTGGCAGTAAATAATTCTAATATACAAGTTATTGTTTTTAATTATTTTAAAACGATTATTCCAGTTTTTACTCTAGGTTTAGTGCTGATTTTCTTATTAAGAAAATTTATCATTCAAGTATTATTTTCAACTGAATTTGAAACCATGGAATCCTTATTTCTATGGCAATTGGTTGGCGATTTATTAAAAGCAATGTCACTAATTTTTGGAACTATTTTAATCGCCACAAAACAAACAAAAGCATTTATTATTACCGAAATTGTTTCTTTGTTTATCATGTATTTCTCCACAAATTGGATGTTACATGCCATTGGAATTAACGGAATTGTTATCGCTCACACGTTTACTTATTTTATGTATCTGTTGGTTTTAGTTATTTATTTTAGAAAGAAACTGTCATGAAAATAGTAATCATAATTCCGTTTTATAACGAAGTTGCTAGAATTAATTTGGATGATTTTTATCAAATTTTCACAGCTTTTCCAAACTGCAATTTTTTATTAGTTGATGATGGAAGTTCGGACCAAACGATTCAGATTTTAGAAGAATTTCAATCTAAATTTTCTTCTATTGAAGTTTTAAAATTGCCAAAAAATCTTGGTAAAGCAGCGGCGATTCGTTCTGGAGTTTTATCTATTTCAGATGCGGATTTTATAGCTTATTATGATGCGGACTTAGCGACACCTTTTTCAGAGCTAGATAAATTAATTCAGTTTTCCATTCAAAATCCAAATTATAAATTAGTTATGGGTGCTCGAATTAAACTGATCGGAAATGGGGTAAAAAGATCTTTAAAAAGACATTATTTCGGTCGTATTTTCGCTACCATTGTCAGTCAGTTTATCTTAAAAGTAGCTGTTTACGATACACAATGTGGAGCTAAAGTTATTGATTATCAAACGGCAAAGCAAATTTTTGAAAAACCTTTCATTTCTAAATGGTTATTTGATGTAGAATTGCTTAAACGTTTGCAAAAAATTCACGATTTGAAACAGGTTGTGAAGGAAATTCCACTTGAAAAATGGGAAGAAATTGGAAATTCGAAAATAAAAGTTGGAGATTTTCTACGAATTCCTTTTCAGTTATTCCAAATTTATAGAAAATATGAATAGGCTTTTTCAAAAATATTCCATTTCAATTTTAGTCGTTTTTGGCTTGATTTTTAGAATACTATTTTATTTTTTTAACCAAAATGTACTCTTAACAAATGATAGTCAAACGTATATTGATTTGGCGAAACTCATTTCTTCTGGTTCTATAAATGGTTATTTTGGCGGTCGTTCTCCAGGTTATTCCTTACTAATTTGTTTATTAGGAAATTCAACTCAATTGGTGGTTTTGTTTCAAATGATAATAGGAATTATTTCAAGTGTGGTTTGGTATAAAATTTTGAAACTTTTCAATTTTAAAACTTTTATTTCACTTTTTATTTCACTTTTTTTTAGTGCTTTTCTTCATGTTTTATCTTATGAACATGCCATTTTGATTGAAAGTATTAATTGGTTTGTAATGATGTTATTGTTTTATTATGTACTTAAAAATCAGATTTTAGCATCAGCATTTTGTTTGGCTATTTTAGTGCTTTTGAAACCATTTTATATCTATTTGCCGTTTGTTGTTTTTTCCTTTTTTGTTTATAATAATTTCGAATGGAAAACGATAATTAAGCAAAAGCTTATACTTTTAGTTTTACCTTTTTTTGTTTTTATCTCTTGGTCTTATGTGAATTTTTTAAACACAGGTTTTTTTGTTTCTTCTACTTATTTCGGGTTGAATAAGATTCAAAATTGTGTGAATTTTATTGAAAAAGCTCCAGATGAATTCAATTGGATTAAAAAGCCATATTTGAAACAAAGAGCTTTGCATACTGAAAATGGACTAGGAAATCCGATGTGTATTTGGTATGCGGTGGATAATGGTAATTTTGCTTATAAAAATATGACTTTTCCACAACTCTCCAATGAGTTCGGGAAATGTGCAGATGCTACCATTAAGAATAATTTTGGTTTGTACCTGAAACAAGTTATTTTTCTTTCTTTTAAAGAATTTTGGAAGGTAGAAATGGTGTCCTCAAATTCGTTAGAAACATCAAGTTTTATTAACTATATATGGAAATTTCAAAGTGTACTTCTTCGAAGTATTAAAACCATTTTTTTGCTTTTAATTCCAATTTATCTTTTCCAATTTATCAAAAACCGAAAGTTTACGATTGAATTACTTTTAGTTTTAATTGTACTCTCTACGGCTGTTTTACAAGCTTTAGTGGTTTATGGATCCAATGCCAGATATAGTTTCCCATTTGAATTTATAATAATAACTATCGTTTTTCTATTTATAAAAAATAACTTTTTTTCTCCAAAAGATGAAGCAACATTTATTAAATAACAGATATATTTACGGATTAATTTCACTACTTTTTGTCGCGAAATTAGCCTTCTTTTTTGGTTATAATAATTTTTCTGAAGCTCCAGATAGTTGGGCTTTCAATCATTTTGTAACGGAGTTAATCAATAATAATTTTGATGATTATGTTGGTGAAAGAACTCCTGGTTATCCGTATGTGATTTATTTACTCAATCATGATAAAATTTTAGTGGTTTTAACACAAATGTTGATGGGAATTATTACGGCATTTTTTTGGTTCAAAACACTTTTGAATTTGAATTTTTCTGAGAAAGTGGCCTTCTATGTAACTTTGTTTTCATCATTATATATTCAGAATTTTTTTTATGAAACGTTCATCTTGGCGGAAACCTTTATGTTGTTGTTAAACTCAATTGTTTTCTACTTTTTACTGAATAATTATTTTAAGAAGCAGCAGATTTTAGTTGAAATTACTTTAAGTGTTTTACTTGCGATTTTAATTTTAGTCAAACCCTTTTTTATCTTTTATCCGTTTTTGATTTTTGCTTTATATCTGCTTAAAAATTTCACATTTAAGAAGTTAGTTTCAGTGAAATTAATTCTTTTTATTTTACCTTTTTATGCCTATTTCAATTGGTGTAGTTTTGTAGAAGAGAAAATCGGATATTTTGAACCAACAGCTTATTTTGGATTAAATTTAGCTCAAAATTGTTTGTATTTTGCTGAAAAAGGACCAAAAGAATATGATTTTATCATTCAACCTTATGTGAAATATAGAGATGAAATGTTGCAAAACGGGGAAGATGCTTCCATGGCTATCTGGAAAGTTTGGGGCGGGCAACATTTAGCTCCAAAATATACGAAGTTTGCAGATGTTACGAATCAATTTGGAAAGTATGCCAAAGCTACAATTACCTCTAATTTAGGAGATTATTTTTATTATTCTATTACCAATTCGTGGTTTGATTTTTGGAAAGTTTTTGATATGAAACCGTATATGAAATTTCAAGATAACGAGTTTAATTCTCTGATCTCAGTAATAAATTCTATTCAAATTGTTGTAGTTTTAATTCTGAAATTTGCCTTCTTAATCTTAAGCTTTTACTATTTATACGATTTGATAAAAAACAGAAAAATTAATGCAGTAATGCTACTTTTAGCATTTATTCACGCAGCTGCAATTTTACAAGCTTTAGTGGTTTATGGAACCAATGCGAAATATGCTTTTCCTTACGAGTTTTTTATGCTGGTTGTAATTTTGTTATTCTTGAAAGAAAGATTTAATTGGTTTTCCAAAGTTGCACATATTTCTCAGCCTGCTTAACATAATGATGTTCTTTTTGAATAAAGGCAATAGCATTACGACTAATTCGTTGAATTTCAGAAGGATTTTCAATTAAAAAAGATAATTTTTCAACTAAATAATCGACATTAGGTAAGGCATTGATAGCGACTTCATTTTCCTGTAAATGATAGTGATTTAAAAATTCAGTTTCAGCACCAGTAAATACGACTTTCCCTTTTGCCATCGCTTCTAAAGCATTAAAACCTTGATCAAAACAATACACCTGATCTAATAAAATATGCGCTTTTTCGAAATGTTGCTGATAGTCAGAATACGGAATATCCTTTGTAATTATAATTTCGACTTTATTTGAATATTTTTCTTTTATTATTTCAATAGCCTCTTCAAAATAAGAAATTCCTTTTTTGTAAGAATTTCCAGTATTGATTCCTAAAAAGATATTGATTTTATTAGAAATTTCGTTCTCAATTACAGTAATTTTATCTGTGTTTATCGGGTTGCCAACAATTCCTAAATATTTTTTATTTCCGAGTAAGGGTCGTACATAATCTAAATCGGAAGCAATAACTCCACGAATGTTTTTATATAAAAATTGATGAATTTTTTGATGAGGTTTGTCTACAAAATCGAAAAAATACTCATATTGTTTTTTGGCTTCTGGAATGTTTTCAAAATAAGCATTCATCACAGAATAGCGATCCTTTTTTTGTAGCATGTGATTCACGGTAACGTAATCAATTCCACAACATAATAAGAAAATTTTTTGGTTCTGCTTGAAAAGCTGTTGGATTAAAAATAATTCTAATTTCGAAACGGTTTGAATCGGACTTTCATTAATGAATTGTACCACATCGTAATTTTTCAATTTTTTAGAAATCCACCAAAAACGGATGCCGTGTTCTAGTAAAGCCAAATCATATTTGAAAATTCTAAACCAAATTTGCCTTAGAATATTACCAAGTTTCGATTTGAAGAAATTCGCACGAATACTAATATCTGCAGGGAAATTTTTAAATCCATCGCCATTATTCACTAAAAGCACTTCATGCCCTAAAGCCAAAAGTCCTTCTTTTAAGGAATTATGTAATCGACTAAATTCTCCTACGAGTAATATTTTCATGTTTTGGAACGCTGATTTTACAGATGCTTCGCAACGCGAATTTTAACTGATGTTTTGTTTTTCAAATATAAACAAAAAACCTGTAAGTGGAATATCTTACAGGTTTTTGATAAGTTATTGTTTTATATTATTTCTTAATTTCGAAAGTGATTGCATTTTTAACTTTATCTTTTAAAATCGCAATGTCAATTACTTCTTTCATTGTGTCTACATAATGGAAAGTTAAGCCTGTTAAGTAATCAGCATTAATTTCTTCAATATCACGTTTGTTATCTTTACAAAGGATAATTTCTTTAATGTTGGCACGTTTTGCAGCTAATATTTTTTCTTTAATTCCTCCAACAGGTAACACTTTTCCACGTAAAGTAATTTCACCAGTCATGGCAATATTTTTCTTCACTCGATTTTGAGTAAAGCTTGAAACCATTGAAGTTAACATCGCAATACCCGCGCTTGGTCCATCTTTTGGAGTGGCTCCTTCTGGAACGTGAATGTGAATGTTATATTGATTTAAAATATCAGAATCAATGTTCAAAAGTTTGGCATTCGCTCTGATGAATTCTAAGGCAATCGTCACCGATTCTTTCATAACTGTTCCTAAATTTCCAGTCATGGTCATGGCACCTTTTCCTTTAGAAACTAACGATTCAATAAATAAAATATCACCACCAACAGATGTCCAAGCTAAACCTGTAACCACTCCAGCGGTATCATTGTTCTCGTATTTATCACGTTCCATTCTTGGCGATTTTAATACATCAAGAATATCTGTATCTGTAACTTTTTTGTTGTATTCTTCTTCCATGGCAACAGATTTTGCAGCATGACGTACCATTTGAGCAATCATTTTATCTAAACCACGAACACCAGATTCACGCGTGTAGCCAGTTACAATTTTTTCTAATTGTTTTTTACCGATTTGTAAATCTTTTGTAGTTAATCCATGCTCTTTTAACTGTTTTGGAAGTAAGAAGTTTTTCGCAATTTCAATTTTTTCTTCAACGGTATAACCAGACATGTTAATGATTTCCATTCGGTCTCTTAATGCAGGCTGAATGGTTGATAAACTATTAGATGTGGCAATGAACATTACTTTTGAAAGGTCATAACCTAATTCTAAGAAATTGTCATGAAAATCACTATTTTGTTCTGGATCCAAAACTTCCAATAAAGCAGAAGATGGATCGCCATTATGACTTGTAGATAATTTATCAATTTCATCTAAAACGAAAACAGGATTAGATGTTTTTGCTTTTTTAATAGATTGAATAATTCTTCCTGGCATCGCACCGATGTAGGTTTTTCTGTGGCCACGAATTTCTGCTTCATCACGTAAACCACCTAATGAAATACGAACATATTCTCTTCCTAAAGCTTCTGCAATAGATTTTCCGATAGAAGTTTTACCTACTCCTGGAGGTCCGTATAAGCATAAAATTGGCGATTTCATATCGTTTCGTAATTTTAAAACGGCCAAATGTTCAATGATACGTTTTTTTACATCTTCTAAACCAAAATGATCACGGTCTAAAATTTGTTGTGCTTTTTTAAGGTCGAATTTATCTTTAGAAAATACATTCCAAGGCAATTCTAGAAATAAATCTAAATAATTACGTTGGATTCCAAAATCAGGTGAATTCGGATTTGTTCTTTGTAATTTAGAAATTTCTTTTTCGAAATGTTCTTTGGTTTTAGCATCCCATTTTTTAGCTTTTCCTTTGTTACGCATTTCTTCAATTTCTGCATCGTGTGAAACGCCACCCAATTCTTCTTGGATAGTTTTCATTTGTTGTTGCAAGAAATATTCACGTTGTTGTTGGTCTAAATCGAATCGAACTTTAGATTGAATATCGTTTTTTAACTCCAATTTCTGAAGTTCTAAATTCATGTAACGTAACGTTTCTAAAGCGCGTTGTTTTAAATCGACAATAGAAAGTAAGTTTTGTTTGTCTTCCACGTTTAAGTTCATGTTAGACGATACAAAATTGATTAAAAACGGATTACTTTCAATGTTTTTGATAGCGAAAGGTGCTTCCGAAGGAATATTCGGACTTTCTTTAATAATTTCAATTGATAATTCTTTAATCGATTCAATTATCGTTGCAAATTCTTCGTCGTTTTTCTTAGGACGAATTTCGTTTACTTCTTTAATTTTAGCTTTAAAATAAGGTTCTGATTGAGTGAATTCCTCAATTTCGAAACGTTTTTTACCTTGAAGAATAATTGTTGTATTTCCATCAGGCATTTTCAGAACACGCATAATTCTGGCTACAGTTCCTACATGATGAATTTGGTCTGAAGTTGGATCTTCATCCGCTTCATTTTTCTGAGCAACCACTCCGATAATTTTACCGGCTGCATTGGCATCGTTGATTAATTTTATGGATTTATCTCTACCTGCTGTAATTGGAATTACCACACCAGGAAATAAAACGGTGTTTCTTAGAGGTAAAATTGGTAAATCTGCAGGTAATTCTTCATTATTCATTTCCTCCTCATCTTCTGGAGTCATTAATGGAATCAATTCTGCTTCTGTATCTAGTTCTTGAAGCGACAAATTGTCAATCGCTACTATTTTATGGTTCGGCATATCTATTTAATAAGTCATTTTGTCATTAAAAAAGGGAAGTAAATTTACGAAAAATAATTGTGAATTGGCGCAATCGTCAATAAATACAAGAATTGAAGTATAATTTACACTTCTATTAGTCAAGATTTATGCCATAAAAAAATCCCGAAGGTGAGTTCGGGATTATATTTATAAGTTTTTTAGGTTTAGTTGATGTAAGTTGCATCTAAACCATAATCAATTGTTCCAGTTGTAATTTCATAAGTTACTCCAGGTGTAGTTGATTTTTGATACGATAATGTGAATGTTCCTTTAATTCTTCTTGTTGTAATATTGAATTCTGTAATAGTAAAAGAACCGGCTGTAATAGTTGCGATTGGAGCACCAGCAGTATTTGGTAAATCAACATGCGCTTGAGAAAGTAAGCTAGTAGTCAAATTATTTTTTTCTGTTAAAGGATATGTTCCCACAATCCAATGGTTGTTTGGAATATATAAACTAATTTCAGTAAGTGTACTTAAAACATCACTTGTTACACCTTGAATTTTTAAATATCTTGGTGCACCAACTGGCGCTGTATTATTTAAAACTTGTACATCAATACCAGTTTGGTCATATAAGTATGGTTTCATGTTATTAAATTGTACGCCTTCAATATTTGCGGTCATTATTGCTGGTGAATAATCTGCTAAATCTTCTG
This sequence comes from Flavobacteria bacterium RIFCSPLOWO2_12_FULL_31_7, assembly GCA_001800945.1. GTDB lineage: Bacteria > Bacteroidota > Bacteroidia > Flavobacteriales > Flavobacteriaceae > Flavobacterium. Next base: position 3,544 of record MGWJ01000001.1, on the reverse strand, counting down.
CAGCAGTAAAAGTGATTTCGTTTCCATAAGAAGTACCAAATGCATTAGTTGCATAAGCACGTAGGTAAACTGTTGAACCAGCTTCTACATTTAAATCTGCTATTGTTGAAGTGAAAGTCCCGATTCCTGTTCCATCGGTAGTCTTTTTTAAACTTGGAACTGTTGGATTAGCACTGGTACTCCAAACAACTCCTCTTGCGGTAATTGTTGAGCCTCCATCTGTTGTAATGATTCCACCAGAAGTTGATCTAGGATAAATATTATTGGTAATAGCTGTTGTAGTTAAAACTGGTAAATTGGAAGCACTTCCTGTTGTAATAATAACTTCATTTCCATAAGAAGTACCATTGCTATTAGTTGCATACGCACGAATATAGTAGGTTGTTGCTGGTGTTAAATTGTATAATGTTGTGATGAAATTTCCAACTCCTAAACCATCAGTAGTTTTTAAATCGGCCACAGTTGGATTTGGATTTGTACCATATACTAAACCTCTAGCTGTAACATCTTCTCCACCATCTGAAGCTACAGTTCCACCTGATATGGCAGATGTTGAAACGGTATTGGTTACAATTGTAGTCGAAATTACTGGAAGTGAGGATGCGTTTGCAGGACCTTGATTTAAAAGCCCACCTTCAATAGGTTCGTCAGTACAAGAAACAAAAGAGAATACAGTAAAAATGATGAATAAAGAAAATATTTTTTTCATGAGTAATTGGTTAATTTTTCTCAAATATAAAATTATTTTTGAACTTTCAGTGTTCTAAACAATAAAAAAACACCAGTAGCAAAAAATATAACTAGAAATAAAATGGCATTTCTCATGCTTCCAGTTATCTGGTCAATAAAACCATAAATTAGCATTCCAATTACAATCCCAACTTTTTCAGCAACATCGTAAAAACTAAAAAAGGATGTAGTGTCTTTAGTTTCTGGAATTAATTTAGAAAAAGTTGATCGGGAAAGTGATTGAATTCCGCCCATCACTAAACCTACAATTGCAGCTGTAGCATAAAATTGATTTGGTTCCGTCACAAAAAAAGCGCCAATGCAAATGAATATCCAAATGGAATTGATGAAAATTAAAGTTTTTATGTTTCCGAATTTTGAAGCCAATTTTGAAGTGATAATCGCACCTAAAACGGCTACTAATTGAATGACTAAAATGCTTACAATTAATCCTTTTGTTTTTTCGTCAGAATCGGCCCAATTTATTTCTTGTTCACCAAAATATGTGGCTACTAACATAACTGTTTGCACAGCCATACTGTATACAAAAAAAGCAAATAGAAATTTTTTTAGTACTTCGTCTTTAAAAAATAAAACTTGTACTTTTTTTAATTCTTTAAAGCCATTAAAAAAAACGGATAAATTTATAGGATTGTTGTTTTTGTTCCCTTTTGGTAAATAGTAAAAGGTATATTGACTAAAAGCTAACCACCAAATTCCGGTAAAAACAAAGGATAATTTCATGGCTTCTAAAGCTGCGGGACCAGTTTTACTTAAAATAAAAACCAAACAGATTAATAATAAAACCACACTTCCTACATAACCTAAAGAAAATCCTTTGGCACTTAAACCATCGTGTTGTTCTGTAAAAGCGATATCTGATAAATATGAATTATAATATACTAAACTTCCCCAAAAGCCTATTAGTCCGAAATAAAAACAAGCAATTCCGAAAACTACATTTTCTTTAGTAAACCAATATAAACCAATACAGGAGAAGGCACCTAGGTAGCAAAAAAATTGCATAAATCGTTTTTTATTGCCTAAATAGTCTGCAATTCCAGATAAAATGGGTGATAAAATAGCAACGGATAAAAAGGCAAAAGCTGTTACAAAACTGATTAATGCAGTTGCTTTTATGGGTTCTCCAAAAAGAATAATATTTGGATTTTCTTTGGTAAATAAATAACCAAAATATAAAGGAAATATAGAAGAGGTTATTACTAATGAATAAACTGAATTCGCCCAATCATAAAATGCCCAAGCGTTTAATAATTTTTTGTTTCCTTTTTCTAAATATCGCATAATATAATTAAATAAAAAATCCCGATTAATAATCGGGACTAAATATATGATAATATTTTAATTATTTAAATGTTACTCCAAATTTAGCGGCTTCTGCTCTTGCTTGAGGTAAAAGGGCTGTTAATTCATTAATTCTAGTTTGGTTACTAGGGTGCGTACTTAAAAATTCTGGTGGTGCTTGACCTCCTGATTGTGCTGACATTCTTTCCCAAACTTTAACCGCATTAATTGGATCATAGCCTGCAATAGCCATTAGTGTTAAACCAATCATATCTGCTTCACTTTCATGTGCTCTACTGAATGGTAACATTGCGCCTACTTGTGAGGCTGCTCCGTATGCCTGCATGGCTAAGGCTTGTGTTTCTGGACTTTTATTTCCAACAGCAACTTGAGTTCCAACAGCACCTAATTGTTGTAATAAACCTGCACTCATACGTTGTTGACCGTGATTCGCTAAAGCATGAGCTACTTCGTGTCCCATAACAGCTGCAATTCCGGCATCATCTTTACAAATTGGTAAAATCCCAGTATAAAAAACGATTTTTCCACCTGGCATACACCACGCGTTTACTTCTTTACTGTCTACTAAATTGTATTCCCATGCGTAATCTTTTAAATAATCTGATTTTCCAATGGCATTTAAATATCTTTCAGAAGCCACTTTTATTTTCATTCCAATGTTTGTGATTCGTTTTGCGTCTGCAGTACCTTTAATTACTTTGTTTTCAGATAAAAACTGACCATATTGTTGGAAAGCTGAAGGAAATATTTGACTATTTGGTACAAAAGCCATCGTACTTTTACCTGTAAACGGATTTTTAGCACATGCAATTACTAAAACTCCTACCACTAAAACTGATTTTATTACTGTTTTCATATTATTATGATTTTATAAAACAAAGTTATCTTATTTTTTTGTTTAACCCAAAAATCATTCCACAAATAATTTCCTACTTTTGTAAAAAAATTTAACATGACTAAGAAATCTTCCAATATTGATGCTCGTGTCCCAAAATCAGTTGTTTTTATAGGGCGATTATTGTATCGAATTTCTCCTTTTTTAGCAGAAAAATTTGCTCGAAAATTGTTTATAACTCCGATTAAACATAAAATTCCTAAACGTGAATTTCACATGGAAGAAAAATCTATTCAAAATAAATTATTTATTCCTGCCATAAATAAAAAAATTGTTGTATATTCCTACGGAAATTCAAATAAGAAAATTCTTTTGGTTCATGGTTGGTCGGGTAGAGGCACACAATTAGTGAAAATTGCAGATGCGTTTTTAGAAAATGGGTATTCTACAATAAGTTTTGATGCACCAGCTCATGGAAAATCTGAAACAAAAACCACTTTAATGTTAGAATTTATTGAATCGGTTTTAGAAATTGAAAAAAAATATGGTCCGTTTGAGTTTGCTGTTGGGCATTCTCTTGGAGGAATGTCAATATTAAATGCAATAAAACAAGGATTAAAAGTTAAAAAAGCGGTTGTTATTGGAAGCGGAAAT